>NZ_JAGQCQ010000169.1:0-7972 GCF_024346275.1 Cyanobium sp. BA20m-p-22 | reverse complement strand
GGCCCTGGCCGCTGGTGAGGGAGCCATCCACCGGATCGGTGTAGGCGAAGTCGTCCGCGGTGGCGACGCTGCGGCCGGCGAAGCTCTGGCCCACCAGTCCTGGTTGCATCTCCTTTACCCGGTTGTAGAGGCCGTGGGCTGCTTCGCTGGCGATCGCCTCGTAATCGTGGCGGGAGTAGTAATGGCGGCCGAAGCGGGCCCAGTGCTCGGCCATGATCTGGCTCACCGGCTCCCGCCGCCTGGCCAGGATCTGCAGCCAGAACAGCACGGCCCAGAGCCCATCCTTCTCGCGAATGTGGTTGCTGCCGGTGCCGAAGCTCTCCTCGCCGCAGAGGGTGATCCGCCCAGCGTCTAGCAGGTTGCCGAAGAACTTCCAGCCGGTGGGGGTTTCGAAGCAGGGCAGGCCCAGGTCTTTGGCCACCACATCGGCGGCGGCACTGGTTGGCATAGAGCGGGCCACGCCGGCCAGACCATCGCCGTAGCCCGGAGCCAGGGTGGCGTTGGCGGTGAGCACCGCCAGGCTGTCACTGGGGTTCACGAAGCAGCGGGTCCCAAGGATCATATTGCGGTCGCCGTCGCCGTCGCAGGCGGCACCGAAGCGGTAGGCGTCGCTGCCCAGCAGCAGCTCGGCCAGGTCGTGGGCGTAGGTGAGGTTGGGATCGGGGTGGCCGCCGCCAAAATCCTCCAGGGGGATGCCGTTGCGCACGGTGCCCGCGGGGGCTCCGAGCACCCCTTCGAAGATGCGGCTGGCATAGGGGCCGGTAACCGCGTGCATGGCGTCGAAGGCCATCGGGAAGTCGCCCCGCAGCAGATCGCCGATCTGGTCGAAGTCGAAGAGTCGTTGCATCAGCGCCACGTAGTCGTCGACGCCATCAATCACATCCACCTGCAGGTCGCCGATGCTGCTGCGGCTAGGTGTCGAGAGGTCGGGATCGCTGCCGCCTTCGCAGATTCGGTAGCCGTCGAGGGTCTGGGTGGCGGCGTAGATGGCGTCGGTGATCGATTCAGGTGTGGGGCCGCCGTTGGCGCCGTTGATCTTGACGCCGAAATCGCCGTCGGGCCCGCCGGGGTTGTGGCTGGCCGAGAGGATCACTCCACCCACGGCACCGTGCTGGCGAATCAGGTGGGAGGCGGCGGGAGTGGAGAGGATGCCCCCGGTGGTGGTGATCAGCCGGGCCACGCCATGGGCGGCGGCCATGCGGGAGATCACGGCGATGGCCTGGCGGTTTCCGTAGCGACCATCGCCACCCACCACCAGGGTGCCCCCCGCCACGCCTGGCAGCACCCGCAGGCTCGCTTCGATGAAGCTTTCGAGGTAGTGGGGAGCCTGAAACTGCCTGCTGCTCTTGCGCAGGCCGGAGGTGCCGGGTTTCTGGTCGCTGAAGGGCCGGGCGAGGGCGATGTGCTGGACGTTCATGGAACTGCTGCAGGTCATCGGCCAAGCCCACTGGGGCTCAGGGGGCACCAAATTAGCCCTTGCCTGCGGCCCTGGCCGGGCTGGCTAGGGTCCAGAAAAGAACAGTTGTCGTGTCAACTCGTGCTGCCGGGCGTTTCCCTATTCCCAACCGGGCAGTCCGGTTGCTGATCTGCCTGCTGGTGCTCGCCCCGGCCGGCGTCGCGGGGGCTGCTGGCTCCAGCAAGGTTGTGGGCGGGGCCAGGGCGATCCCCATGGATCAGGCCCTGCAGCGCAGTCTGCTGGCGGCGGAGGCGGTGATCCATCGTCGGGGCAAGGAAACCTGCCTGCGGGGCAAGCTCACCAATGCCCTGCTGGGCCTTTCGGCCAGTTGCGAGGCTGCCGGCCAACGGGGTGGGCTCTGTGCCCTGGCCGATCAGGCCGTCGTGCAGATGGGCTGGTCGCTGGCCTTCATGGACAGCACAGCCCGCCAAGTGCTCGAGCTGATGCCGAGCGAAACAGAGCGTTGATTCCTGCGACCCGAGCCCGGTTCAGGAGCCCGGAATCAGGCCGAAGAGCTTTTTCTCCTTTGGTTTGTCTTCTTTCTTGCTAGGCACGACAGTGCGGGTTTGCAGCTTGCAGAAGGGGATCAGGTCCTGGCCGGCCCGATTGATGGTCTCGCGCCGCTCGTAGTTGTTGGTGGCAGCGGGCTTGGCCCGTTCCCGGATGGTCCAGATGGCGTCCTTACAGTTGGCCCCGAGTCGGGGATGGTCCATCAGGGGATCCGCCATGGCGCTGGCTTTATTGCAGCTTTCGGCCGTGTTCTCTCGCCCGCAGGTGAAGGTGAGCAGCTGGAGCTCGCGCAGCTCCTCCAGGGTGGGATAGGGCGGATCCTTGGGGGCCGCCTGCAGGGGCATGGCCAGGAGCAGGCCCATCAGGCTGGCCCCCAGCCCAGGCAGGAGCATGGCTGACTGCCTGGGAGCGCAGACTAGGTCGATCCGATCGGCGGCCATAGGTGCACGGCTGTGCTCCCATCATGGCGGTTTTGGCAGCAGGGTCAGGCCATGGCGCAGGGGCTGCTGCTGGTGGCTCCAGTGGGCGGAGATAGCGGGGCCAATCAAGGGTGCCGCCAGGGCCAGCCCCCGCCTCAACCAGGCCTGGCTGCGCAGCTGTTCCCCCCGGGCGGCTTCCAAGGCCTGGAGGGCCTGGATGGCCTCGATTTCAGGCCTGCGTTCGGCCTCGATGGCTGCAAGGGTGTCATCGAAAGCCTGCCCCCCATCAGTGGCCTCGCCGCAGAGCAGGGGCAGCAGCCGGGCGCTGGCCACGCAGGCATCGCGCAGAGCCATGTTGATGCCCTGGGCGCGCACGGGGCCCATCGGGTGGGCCGCATCTCCCAGCAGCAGCAGTCCGGGCCGCCACCAGCGCTCCGCCAGAGCAACTTTCACCGCCAGTTTGGTGGGTTCGCTCAGGCCTGCTCCCCACTGGCGCAGCCAGAGCGCCAGCTCGCCCGAGCAGAGGCCGGCTAACTTTTCGATCCACTCCGGTTGGCCCAGGGCGGGGGCGCGGTCGCCGGCGGCCAGCACCCAGCCCAGTTGCAGGCCACCGGCGGCGCTCTCAAAGGCGCTGAACACGCCAGTCGCTCCGACCAGGGTGGTGAAATTCCCCTGCAGGGGTGAGCCGGCTGGGCAGGCCAGTTGAAACCAGAGCAGATCGATCGGGCTGGTTCCATCGATCAACTTCAGTTTGGCCTTCTGCCGCAGCAGGGAGGCCCGGCCATCACAGGCCAGCACCAGATCGGCCTCCAGGCGCCGGCCATCGCCGAGTTGCACCCCTACCACCCGCTCCTGGCGCCAGAGCAGGTCGACGGCGGGTTGGCCGCGCTCCAGGGCGAAGCCAGGGAAGGCCTGAGCTTGCTCGATCAGCAGTTCAAGCAAGGCCTGCTGACTCACTAGGGTGCAGGGGTGGCGGGGATCACCACCGAGGGGCTCGGCTGCGCTGAACAGCTCCTGCCCGTTGACGATGAAGCGCCAGCCCTGCAGGGGGCGGTGGGGCAGGGCAGGCAGCAGCTGGGCTAGCCCCATGGCGCCGAGGGCATCGAGCCCTGAGGGCATCAGGGCCTCCCCCCGAAACTGGCGCACCAGGCTGGTGCGGGCTTCCACCAGGGTCACGGCCAGCCCTGATCGGGCCAGCACCAGGGCCAGGCTGGCCCCGGCTGGCCCACCACCCACCACCACCACCACCTGGGGATGGGTGCGAGGCAGGTTCAAACGAAGGAGTTGTAGTTGCGGGTGGCGCCGCTCACCGGATCTACATGGCCCGTCAGCTGGCTTTTTTTAGTGAGCAGGTAGTCGACCAGCTCCTGTTGCACGGCCAGCAGCTCCGTGGTGCAGCCCCGGAAGGCCGCCCGGTGGCGGATGTCGTCGTGCCTGGTGTGCAGGTCACGCAGCATCAGCTGGATTGCGTCCAGGGTCGCTGATGTAGAGCGAGCGGCCTGCGGGGAATCCATTCAACCTGGTGAGAAAAACTAGTTGCCAGCTTAGGAGCTGCGCTGCTGTTCAACAGTCACCGAAGAGGGCGGATGCCACGGCCTGGAAGGTGTCGAAGGTGTCCTGGGTTTCCAGACCGCTCACGGCCAGGGATACGGTTTGCTGGCGGGGATTGCACTCCACCGCCAGGCTCACCGCCCGGTTGGCGTGGTCGGCGTGGAAGGCGGCGCTGTGGCAGTCGGCGGCATAGAGGGTTTCGGTGGCATGGGTGAAGCCCAGCTGGGTGGCCAGCAGGGAAATCCCGGTCAGGGATTCGCCCAGGCTGCCGGTGCTACGGATTGCCGTGGTGTAGACCACCGGCGCTGCGGGGGCGGTGTCTTCGGCCGGGGTGATCAGGGATTGGGCCAGTGACTTCACCAGGCTTCCTGTCTTTAAGAGGCTGCCGGGTCTTAAGAGGCTTCCGGTCTTTTGCAGGGTCTCCATGGCTGAAGCGCGGCCAGACTGACCGGGTAAGCATAGGGTTGGGCCACTAGATGTGGTGGTTTGTGCCTGTCAGCTCATCCACCGGTAGTGTTGGTCTGGGTGGTGCTCCCTTGGGTGATCCCCCGCTGCACCCCGCTGCCGCAATTCAGCCGCTGGCGCTCGATTTTGCGCTGCAGCCGGGGGGTAAGGCCCAGCTCGGCCCCCTTCCAGAGCCGGTTGATTTCGGCGCTGAAGTGTTCGGCGAGCTGGGGGGAGTCAAACACCAGCAGGGTTTCGTCATTTTGATGGGCCGCCGAGGGGCTCCAGTTGAAGGAGCCGGTGATCACGGTGCGGTTGTCTATCACCGCCAGCTTGTGGTGGAGCTTGTCGCCGCTGGCCAGCCGCGGGGTGCCGACTCCGTCTAGGGGCTTTTGCCAGGGCCGGTTGCCTGCCTCCAGGCCGCAGTGGTGGTCTGGCAGCTGGATGCCCAGCAGATCCAGCACTTCGCTGAAGGCCCGGTTGGCGAAGCCAGGGTCGGCCAGCAGCCGGATCTTGACACCGCGCTCCTGCAGGCGGGCCATGGCATCGGCCAGGCCCTGCTCTGAGAGCACGAACAGGGCCAGATCCAGCTGTTTGCGTGTGCCCAGGAGCAACTTTTCCAGCAGCCCTAAGCCCTGGTTGGGATCCTTGCGGCGGTGGGGTGCGAACAGCACCGTGACCGGGGTCTGCCCCACCAGCGCCCGCTGGGCCGCCCCACCCCCTTTGGCCAGGCCAAAGCGGCTGTCGCTCTGGCCGCCGGGGCCGTCGCCCCACATCCGTTCAAATTCGGCCACGAAGCTCGCGGCCAGGGCGCTGCTGTGCAGCCGCAGCAGGTGGTTGACGTTGCCGCGACTGCGATTGCTACCCGGATCGCCACTTGGATCGCCACCGGGATCCCCATGGATGCACGAGGGGGTGAAATTGGCCGACCCCGTGACCACCACTGCCCGATCCACCACCATGAATTTGTGGTGCTTGTAAAGGGCCCTTGCTATCACTGTGATTGACGACTCAAAAACTTGGAGTAAAGTGAGAGTAATCGCTGACTCGTGTTTTGGGCGTCATCGCCAAGGAAGAGATAAATCCCGCCGTACCCGACAAAAAGCGGTTGCTGGTGCTTTTGGACAAGGGCGGACAGAACTGGTACCTCCGCCTCAGGCAGCACGGTCGCTACCGATTCATTTCGCTGGGGACTCCGGATCTGTATGAGGCTCGGAAAATGGCTTTCTTCAATCCCCCAGAACCCAATCCCAGGCAAGCTCTCTCAATCCGTAAGGCCCTGCTGGAGTTCCAGGAGAGCCGTCAGCAATTGATGGATGCGCCCGGTGTCTCTAAAAGCATTCGCCTCAATACCTTCAAGACCTACAAAGCTCGGGTGGTGTCAGTGCTGAGCTTTTTTGAAGAACAGCGAATTTTCAAGAAAGAAACCAAGCTCCGAACCGTTGCTTCACTCACAGCTGGTGATTTCAGCGGCTATGAAGATTGGCGTAAAAAGCAGGGGATCATGATGACCACTATTAAAACTGAAATTACTCAGATAAACGCCATTCTCTCGTGGTTTCATACTCACGAATACATCAGCAAGCCGATCAAGGTACCTCTTCCCGTATTTGATATTGATAAATATCGCTTGCCTAATCGGCTTCTGGAGGAGAAGGAAGAGAAGATTCTCTGGCAGACCCTGAAGAGCTTGTGTTCCTGTGGTGATCCGGACCGGGACCAACGCTGGCAGCTTTACGCCTACTGGTTGAGATGGCTACAGGACACCTTTACTCGTCCACATGAGAGCCGCTTGCTGTGTTTTTCCGATGTCAAGGAATTCATGGTGGACGGAAAAATAGCTGTTCAGTTCAGGACGAGGCCAGAAACAAAAACTGGTGAGCGATTGGTTTACGCCACTTCTACAATCAAAGGAAAACTGCTCAATCTGTATGAGTCATGGGGCATTGCTGTACCCCCAACCTCACCACTGTTTCTCTTGCCCCAAGGAAGGCCACCATCTTCCACTTGGTATGGGGACATGTGGAAGAAGCTGATGGTTGAGTGTGGTTTTAAGGTCAAGCCACGGGAGATGACCCAGTATTCGCTAAGGCATCAAGGAATAAACACACTCTTGGTCCAGGGGGTTCCTCCCACAAAAGTTGCTGATCTGGCGGGACACTCCCTGGCCATCCAGCAGCGGATCTACAAGAAATACAAGCTCCAGGATGATCACTCGGTGCTTCGGGACGACACGCTGAGACAGAATAAGAAGACCGTTCCGCTTACAACCGATAATGACCATAAATCCCCATGGGAGATTGACTCCGAGATAGGTGAAGCCTTCCCATTTAATGGGGATGAGTAATCGTTCAACTTCTCACGGTGAGCAAGTTGAACTGAGTCAGGTTATCCAAAGGATTTTTGCTCTTCATCTTTTAGATTCAATTCTGTGAAGCTCTGCCCATTTGGCAGCAGCCCATACTTGGCAATGTAGTTTCTGGCTTTCCTCAGCTCGTATTCATTTTTGTGAGCAGTTTTTCGCTGTTCCTTCTCGCTAAGCAACTGTTCACGAACACTCTGAGGTAGTGGACAGTTAAAACCCCCACCAGCCAGCTCTCCTGCCCTCCAACGTGTCTCCAAATACTCTTCGGCTACTGAGTGACCCCTAACAGCAAGAAGCAACTTATAGGCCGTTGTAGAGGTCATACAGGAACAACAGTAAAACACATACCCCATGTTGTTTGGGTTGAGGTAAGCCGGTTGGTAGGGGACCTGAGAATTTCTTTTTTTCGTGGAAGAGCAAAAGGGGCACTTGCCCACCCAACTGCTTGGGTGTTCTCTTGAAAATTCTTGGTCTTTCAGAATTCCTACAAGATACTGCTTATCAATTTCTTTGATCTGATGAAGCATATATGGTGTGATATTGACCTCTATCCCATAAGATCCTTTGGCATCTGAGTAAGAGTAGTTTTTCCCTTTCATATTGTTTTTACGTCTTTAATCATTATACATCAATTATTCTTTGCTGTCAAATGTTAAGGAATGCTAACATCAATACGGTATTCAATCTTTCTTGTATAAATAACAGAGTCATCGGTAACATTAATTCTTTAGTATTCTTAAGTAATCTCTAAAGAGATTTAGAGACCCTCTTGACGAAAGATTGAAAAATTCATTTTTAAATGCTAAATAAATATATGTAGATGAGACGGTGTAAGCCTACACTCTATCAAAAAAATAACAATAGTATTTAGAGGATACATCAATATGTACACAAGAACTCAAGGCAATACAAAGGAAATTCCTTTGAGATACCAAATATCCTATAAGGAATCTGAAAGATCATTGCTCCAGTGGGAATCTGAGCTAATGAATCATTTTAAAATGGGAAGAAGTGATTTACACAAATATTTCTTGAGAGTGAATTATAATCTTCTTAAGAATCCAAACTCTTTTATTACGCTATAGTCATGACTAATAAGAAACTCATTCAACCAAAGCTTGACTATCTGTACAAGGAGAGAGAATCGGTAGAGGCATCTGGTTACCGAATAGATCCTGATTTAAGAAAAATCTACAGGTTCATCAACGAAGAAATTCAGAATCTTCA
>NZ_JAGQCQ010000168.1:0-7985 GCF_024346275.1 Cyanobium sp. BA20m-p-22 | reverse complement strand
AGCTGGCGATTAGCCGGGCCGAGGCCCTCAGCTCCGCTGCTGCACCGGTCTCGGTGCTGGTGGTGGCGTTCCCCGGTGGCGCTGGCACCGCCTCGCTGGTGAGAGAGGCCCGCCGTTTGGCAGCCCGTGCGCCAGTGCCGCTCTCTGTGGCGCAGGTCAGCCACGCCCCCACCCTCCCTTGATACCTGGGCATTGCCCCCTCTTCCCCTGTTCCCCTTTCTCCTCATTTGTGCCATGGCTGTTCTCACTCCTATCCCCGCCGCTGCCGTCACACCGCTAGCGGCTCCTACCGCTGCAGGCCCTGCCTGCTCCCTGCAGCGATCTGGTTCCCTTTGGCAGCTGGGCAGCGAGGCCCAGGAGCTCACTACCGCTATCTCTCAGCTGGCCGAGCAGCTGGAAACGGATGATCCCAAGCAGCGCGCTCTGGCCCTCGCCGAGCTGGAGGCAGCCCTACTGGCAGAGGAAGGCAATAAAGCTGCCCTCGCCGCCAAAGCTGATGCCACCTGCTGGGTGATCGAGCACCTGCGCGGTCAGGCCGCCTACCGCCAGCAGCAAGCCAAGCGGCTCGCCGATCTGGCCCGGAGTGATGCCGGCCGGGCCGATGCCCTGGAGGAATCGCTGATCTTTGTCCTCACCCAGCTGCAGCCAACCGCTACACGCTTCTCCTTCTCGGATCACGAGCTCACAAGCCGCAAGTCCTCCGCCGTGGTGATCGACGACGAGCAAGCCCTCGATGCCGAGTGGTTCACCTTCTCCACTACCAGCAAGCCCGACAAGAACGCCATCAAGGAGGCCCTCAAGTCCGGCCACCAGATCGCTGGGGCCCAGTTGCTCAACCGCCGCTCCTGGCGCATCCACTGACGGGGGGCAGAGCCCCCCTCGATATGGGTCTGCTGCAAGGGCGGGCCCATACCCCTTCCACCCAAATCACCTCTCACATCTCAGTATTCCCATGACAACCGATGTCTTCTCCACCGAGCAGATCGCTGCCCTTTCAGCTCCACTCGATCGCGCCAAAGTCCAAACCCGCAGCCAGGCCGGCCGCTCCCTGGCCTACCTGGAGGGGTGGCAAGCGATTGCCGAGGCCAACCGCATCTTTGGCTTTGACGCCTGGCAGCGCGAAACCATCGCCGTGCAGTGCGTCGCTGAACGCGAGCGCACCCTGGGCAGCAGCAACCGAGCCGGCTGGGGTGTCACCTACACCGCCCGCGTTCGCATCCGCGTCGGGGAGGTGATCCGGGAAGGCAGCGGCGCCGGCCACGGCATCGACGCCGACCTAGGCCAGGCCCATGAATCGGCGATCAAGGAAGCCGAGACCGATGCGATGAAACGGGCGCTGATGACCTTTGGCAATCCGTTTGGTCTGGCGCTCTACGACAAGCAGCAGAGGGAGGTCACCAGCTCTGCAGCACCTACGCCGGTGCCAAACGCCAACCCCAGCAGCAGGCCAGCAGTAGTGGCGCCTGGGCGCCAGCTCCAATCACCTGCGCAGCCAGAGGTAGACCCAAGCCTTGATCCGCTTGATCCAGGCACGATCGACCAGCTACACAGCACCATTCGCTCCCTACCTCGCCCGGCACTAGAAGGTCTCACCAAGGCATTCCGCAAGCGTTTTCAGGTGCCGCCAGATGCACCCTCAATTGCTGATCGAATCAGCCAGCGCCGCCATCACGAATGGATTGAGGCGTTTCTTGTGTCGCACCGATAGGTGCGCCCTGCAGAACCACACCAAGCGGTTGCTTGATGCCGGTGTCCTCTCCTGGTCGAGATAGGGCTGCCTACCTTCAGAGCAGCTCGCGGAACTGCTGGGGAGATAAGCCGGCATCACGGGCAATGGCCCCCATGGTGATGGCGTTGATCGGGTCATGACGCGGGATCACCAGCCGTCGTTCTCCATTGCTCAAGATCAAGTGGCCGGACTCCCGCACAATGCGGTAGCCCAACTTCTGGAACACACGAACCGCATCCTTTTGGCTGATGCCGGGCAAGCGAGGCATTCAGATCGCCAGCTCAAGCGTCTCCACCTGCTTGATACCGGCTTCTTCTGCCTCCACTTCAAGCCAAAGACCGATGGCCTCACGGATGCTGGCAAGAGCTTCTTCCCTGGTCTCGCCCTGGGAGTGGCAGCCAGGCAGATCCAGGCAACTCACCGACCAGCCCTCCTCTGTCTCCAGTAAACGGATCCTGTACGACACCGCCGGTTCCTCGCTATTCCTTGAACCTAGCCAGATCCAGCCTCAGCGCTGCAGAAGCCAGCGCAGAAGCGACAGACCAATGATCAGCCCGATGCCGGTGTTCCAGAGCAAGGACGGACGCTCGGCCAACCGTTGCAGCCAGGCCGGCAGCTGATCACGCCACTGCTCCATCGCCAGCACCGCCAGCAACACCAGGACCAAGGGGATGCCGATGGCCAGAACAAGCTCGCGGAGCATCGGCATCTCTCCTTTGACCGAACGGTATCCAGCACCGACGACCGCGCCACCCAAGCTCCTTTATCTGTGCTAGTACAGGCGTATGCAGCTGGAGCGTTTCATGGGTGCCCCTCTCCCCCGACCCGCAGCACTGAATGCCCGGCTCGAAACCTCGATCGAGGAGTGGCCCTACCTTGATGAGGCGGTGCTGCTCAAGACCCGCAGCCGCAAGGTCTGCATGACCTGCCACTGGTTTAGGCACCACGCCGGGGTGAACTGCATCCCGCTGCTCACCTGCCAACTGCACCAGGGGCTGATCGCCCACGGCGAGCACCTCACCAGCAGCTGCCAGGGATGGACAGATGACATGGTGCGCCAGAGAGGCTGGGCGCCGGAAGTGGCCTGAGTAGGCCATGCGCATCGGCGATCGCAACCGCCCACCGCTGTCTCCACAAGAGGGCTGGCTTAGCGATGGCCGCCAAGTGCTCCATTTCCAGCCCTGCCGCTACGACCGCTGGAGTCAGGTGCTGGAGGTGACTTTTGGAGAGGTGATGCCCAGCGGTGAACCACCGCTGCTCAAACACCGCAGGGAGCTGATGCGAGAGGAGGCGATCAAGCTCTGGGGCCAGAAGCGGCAGGAGGGTTGGCGGGCGTGTCCGCCGCAGTGGATCCCGCAGAAGCCGCTGCGGGCATAAATGGCGCCACCGCTGCCGGTTCCGCCCGCCAGCATGGGGACACCTGTGATCAAGCTGTGCTCCTGAACCCCTTCTTGCCGTTCAGCACGGCCAAGGTGCTGAGCCTCAAGGCCACAGTCCTGCTGCTGCTCACCCTGCTGATCAAGGCGAGGGTACAGATCGTGGCCGGGTCGGCCATCGGAATCTTTCTGTTGCTTCTGCAGACGCTGGTGTTCCTGGCCATCAGCGGTGGCCTGGTGTTAGCGGCCGGCGGTGCAGCGATCTACGCCAAGCAGCGGCGCCGCACTGCTGCGGACTGAGGACGCGCCATGGCCCTTGAAGTCGCCCTGGCGATGCTGCATCGGGATGGCCGCTGGCTGATGCAGCTGCGCGACGAGATCCCCACGACCGTCGCGCCTGGCTGCTGGGGACTGTTTGGCGGGCACCTTGATCCGGGCGAAACGCCGGAGCAGGCGCTGCGGCGGGAGCTGCTGGAGGAAATCAGCTGGCAGCCCACGGTGGTGGAGCTGGTGATGTTGCATCACATCCACCGCCGCACGGCCCATGTGTTCCTCTCTGAGCTGTCGGTTCCGCTGGAGCGGTTGCAGCTACTGGAGGGACAGGACATGGCCCTAGTAAGCCCAGAGGACCTGCTGGCAGGTTCTATCTGGAGCAGGCGTCTGGGCAGCCATCGCCCTCTGGCCGATGGATTGCTGGAGGTGATGCAACACGTGCTCACCGAGCAGACTTGAGATACAAAAATGCCCAGAGCCATAGCCCCGGGCATTTGCTTGCTCAGCCCTGTTGCCTTCCCGAGAGGGTCTGGCGCAGCTTTTGTAAAAGCTCAGAATCAGAAGGAAAGGAACTGGGTGCGGCAGGCGGCTAGCCAGCTTGATCCAGGCACAATCCAGCAGATCCTTGCCACCGTTCGGTGCCTGCCCCGCCCTGCTCTGGAGGGGTTTACCAAGGCATTCCGCAAGCGGTTCCAGGTGCCGGAGGAGGCCGCATCGATCGCCTATCGGATCTGCCAGCGGCGCCACCATGACTGGATCGAGACGTTTCTGGTGTCGCACCGATAGGTGCGCTATGCAAATCAGCACCGATAGGTGCGCTCGGCCCAGCACCACCAGCAGGTGGCAGCCTGAATCAGAACCAGCAGAAGCGACACACGCCTTACGACTCAAAAAGGTATAGATTTTGAACTCTATGGACTTTGAGTTCGACCCGCTCAAGAGCAAGACCAACCAGGGGAAGCACGGTATTGACTTCGTGGATGCCCAGGCTCTTTGGAACGATCCCGACCTGCTGGAGATCCCTGCCCGCACAACGGACGAGCCGCGGTTTCTTGTCATTGCTCAGATCCATGGCAAGCACTGGTCAGCCGTGATCACCCATCGCAGCCAGGCCATCCGTCTCATTTCTGTCCGTCGCTCACGTCCAGAAGAGGTACAGCTCTATGAACAGTTCTGAATTCGATCGTCGCTTCGATGCTGGTGACGCCGTGCTCGGCGCACTCGATCTCGACGCCGCTACGCGGCCTCGCCTGCAGCAGAAGCGCGTCAATGTTGATTTCCCCCTCTGGATGGTCGAGCAGCTCGATCGTGAGGCCACTCGCCTTGGCGTGACACGACAGTCGATCATCAAAGTCTGGCTCGCTGAGCGACTGGAGCACCGCACTGAATCAAACCTGGGCACAGCCACCGTCCACTGAAGGGCCTCATCACCTATGGCAGATCGGATCTGCCAGCGGCGCCACCATGACTGGATCGAGACGTTTCTGGTGTTGCACCGATAGCTGCGCTCTCCAAATCAGCACCGATAGATGCACTATGCAAATCAGCACCCTCCCAGTCGGACTGCAGCGCCCGTCGACTGAGGCGGCGAAACGGCCGCGTCTGCCTACGATTGACCCATGGCCTTCCCGCGCATCAGCCACGATCCCGCCGTAATGGGCGGCAAGCCCTGTATCCGTGGGCTGCGCATCACGGTGGGCACCATCGTGGGGTTGGTTGCCAGCGGCAGCAGCCGTGAGCGCATCCTGCAGGCCTACCCGCTGCTTGAACCAGCCGACATCGATGAGGCTCTGGCCTACGCCGCCTGGCGCCTGGAAGAAAGGGAAGAGGCACTGGTCCTGAGCTGATGGCCAGGTTGCTGGTCGATATGGCTGTTTCAACGCAACAGCCTCTTGACCGAATGGATCCCGCTCCTCCAGGCCGCCGGCCATACGGTGGTGCATTGGTCAGAGGTGGGTGACCCGAGGGCTCCAGATACGGTCCTGATGCAATGGGCTATTACATACGACTACACCGTGTTCACGCACGATCTGGACTTCGGGACGATGCTGGCCTTCAGCGGCGCAGAGGGTCCCAGCGTGCTGCAGGTCCGCTGCCTCAATGTGCTGCCGGAAGCGATCGGCACTCTGGTGCTCTCAGTGCTTCTGGCCTACGCCGACGAGATTGAGCAAGGAGCCTTGGTGGTGGCAGATGAACGCCGTGCGCGCGTACGGATCCTGCCGCTGATCAGGCAGAACTGAGAGATTGCGCGCAACCCATTCCTGTTGACCAGCCTGAGCCTCAGCGCTGCAGCAGCCAGCGCAGCAGCGACAGGCAGATGATCAGCCCGATGCCGGTGTTCCAAAGCCAGGAGGGTCGCTCGGCCAACCGTTGCAGCCAGGCAGGCAGCTGATCACGCCACTGCTCCATCGCCAGCACCGCCAGCAACAACAGGACCAAGGGGATGCCTACAGCCAGAACAAGTTCGCGGACCAACGGCACCTCTCCTCTGTCCGAACGGTATCCAGCACCGAGAACCGCGTCACCCAAGCCTCTTCAATTGTGCTAGTACAGGCGAACGCATTAGCCATGATTCATGGGTGCCCCTCTCCCCCGGCCCGCGTCACTGGATGCCCGGCTCGATCTCCCGATCGAGGAGTGGCCCTACCTCGATGAGGTGCTGCTCAAGGCCCGCAGCCGCAAGGTCTGCATGACCTGCCATTGGTTCAGGCATCACGCCGGGGTGAGCTGCATCCCTGTGCTCACCTGCCAGCTGCACCAGGGCTTGATCGCCCATGGCGAGCACCTCACCAGCCGTTGCCAGGGTTGGACTGATGACATGACGCGGAGCCAAGGCTGGGCGCCGGAAGTGGCCTGAGCAGGCCGTACACGTCGGTGATCGCAAGCGTCCACCGCTGTCTCCGCAGGAGGGCTGGATCAGCGATGGCCGTCAGGCGCTCCACTTCAACCAGGTTCGCTACAGCCGCTACTCACAGGCCCTGGAGCTCACCACAGGCGTACTGATCGCCGGACAGGCGCCCCTGCTCAAGTGCCGCAAGGAGATCAGGCGGGAGGAGGCGATCAAGCTCTGGGCCATGTCAGGCGACATCGAAAACAGAGCCACCAGGCAGACGATTCATCGAGCAATCCACCTGGGGTTGTCCTTGTTCCGCTCGCGCCGGCGCGGGCTGCGGCCCTGGCAACGAATCGCCTGTGGGTTTCTACGCTGAAGCGATGCCCCCAGATCTCAAGCAACCTGCCACCGGCGATTTGATCGTGTTGGCGGGCGATGAGCAGCTTTGGCGGATTAACTGGCCTGGAGCACCGGTACTGGTCGTCACCAAGAACGGGCCAGGACGGTGCCCGTGGCGCGGATCAGGCCATCAGTCGGGCCGCTGATCAGCTCGGTTGGTATGCGCTCTCCTTGCCAGCCGAATGACACCTCTATGGCCGGGGTGCGGGGCCGATCCGTAATCGCCAGTTATTAGAGCAGGGCCTGGCCGTGGCCCAGGCCCGCTGCACAGCCACATCGGCGGTGTCAGTGCTGGTGGTGGCCTTTCCCGGTGTTTCCGGCACCGCCACCTTGGTCAAGCTTGCCTGGTGTCAACTACATAGGCGGCGCCTACCTAATCCTCATCGGCCACCACCCAACTCGTCCGGGAAGGTGCCCTCGAGAACGAGGATCTCCTTGCCACCGCCATGGATGTAACACTCAAGCGGCTCCCAGGACCTCAACATACGATCGAAGTGGCGCAGGCCACCTCACTGCCGCGGCGATCCAGCATCCGCCGCTCCACACCGGCGATCGGGGAAGCCGTCCACGGTAAGTCGGCGGTGTCCAGCGTGACGCGCTGGTCGAGATCGGCGGGAGGTCCATGGGTGTGATGGTGCTCAGTCCTGAGCTAATGCCGGGGGCGGTCGCCACTGCTGGGTTGTGGGCTGCAGGCCCCCAGTGGCCTGCTTCCCGAGCTGGGCTGTTATCTAACTCAGCAGCTTCCCAACGGCCCACTCAGAATGGAAATGTTAAATTTCGCGGATTTAGCTCACCGTGAACATCAGGAGAATCGAGGATCCTGTAAAAAAATTTTCGCAGGCCTAAAGAACATCCAGCTGCCTGCTAATGATGATACCGAAAATCCTTTTCTCCAGTAGCTTCGTACTGGGTTTCAGTCTAGTTGCTCAGTCCGCTCTCGCTGGGCCTAGCCATTACACCTGTGGTTACACCGGTGCTGTGACGTCAGATAATCGTTATCCAAACGGAAAGACCCCCTGGCTTATCTCGGCCGAGCCTCCCGGTCCAAGTGCTAGTCAAGCCACCAGTCCAAGCACTAGTGCAACTACTAGCACCCCTCCAAGCACCAAAAAACGTGGAACACGTGTAATACCGTCCAGCTGTTATGGGCGCCCCTGGGCCCCTGAATGCAAACCCGCTCCACAACTTCCATAACACAGCTGCTTAGCCAGTTCATCAAGTTGGCAAACCATGCACAGTTGAGGCAGGAACATGAGTCTCCTTCCCTGGTTTAAGTATTTTATTGGTTTGCCAGGCCATTTGCACCGCACCGCTCCAGCTACTTTTTAGCAATGATGTTGAAAGCCCTTTTCGCCAGTGGCTGTCTGCTGACCCT
>NZ_JAGQCQ010000167.1:0-7986 GCF_024346275.1 Cyanobium sp. BA20m-p-22 | reverse complement strand
TCCCGGTAGGCCCGGCCAAAGCCGGTGGAGCCGCCGTAGTTCACATCCAGCACGCCCCAGCCCCGCGAGGTCCAGAACTGAATGCCCAGGTTCAGACCCCGGCGGGCCATGCCGGTGGGGCCGCTGTGGCCCTTCACCAGCAGCGGCGAGCTGGCGCAGGCCCCGGTGGCGGGCGGATAGAACCAGGCATGGGTCTGCTGCCCCCCATGGCCGGCAAACCAGAGCGGCTCGGGCTGGCTGATCGCCTCCAGGGCCAGCGGGCAGGGGGCCACGGGAGTGTGTCGCCAGCTGCCGCTGGCGAGCTCCAACTCCAGCAGGCCTTCCGGGATGGTGGGGCTGCTTGCCACGGCCACCAGCTGGCCGGCTTCGGCGCAGAGGGCGGCCAGGTCGTCGAAGGGCACACCTAGGGGCTGCCAGGCCTCTGGTGTGCCCACGCGCTCTGCGGCCAGATCCACCCGGCCCAGCTGCCAGACGCCCCCGGTACAGGCGGCGGCAATCAGCTGCTCGCCGTCCCAGGCTGTGGTGGCCATCCCGTAGACCCACTGGGGCATGGCGAATTCGGCCTCAAGCGGCAGCAGGGGCTGCCAGCTGCCGGTGCCGATCTCCAGCCGTTGCAGGTTCCACCAGCCCGTGGCGTCGCTGGCCACCACCAGCTCGGTGGGGCTGATCCAGAGCGGTTGAAATATCGAGCTGGCCAGCTGGCTTTCTGCCCCGGAGCCGGCCACCGGCCGGGCATCCTCCAGGGCTCCGGCGGCGGTGATCCGGGCCAGCCACAGCTGGCTGCGCTGCCACGGCATCCAGGGTTGGTGCCACTCCACCCAGGCCAGCTGCCCGCCATCGGGGCTGAGGGCGGCATAGCCGCAGAAGTCGGCTGCCAGGTGCAGGAGCTCCGGCTCGCCCCCGGCCAGGGGCACCGCCACCAGTTGGTCGCGGCCCCCGGCCTCCATTACGCCGAGCCAGCGCTGGCGCTGGCTGTCGATCAGCCCATCGGCGAAGGCGCGATCGGTGGGGCTGGTGAGACGGCTGGGCTGGCTCGGGGCGGCCCCACCTAGCTGGAGCTGCCAGAGGCAGCGGTCGCCGTCATCGACGAAGACCAGCGTGTCGTTGGCCAGGGCATAAACGCCGCCGCCATAGCCGTGCACCCGGCTGCGCAGGTTCCAGTGGCCGGGGGTGAGCTCGCGGGCTTGGAGCCCAGCGGGCTCACGCAGCATCAAGGTGGTGCGGCCCTGCTCCTGGGGGCGTTGCTCCAGCCATAGCAGCCGTCCACCCCTGAGCTTGGGCTCCTTGATCGTTGGGATGCACCCCTCCACCAGCGAGGCGGCCAGGGGCACTTGCTCCAGTTTGGGCCGTCCTGGGCCCCCCAAATTTGGCTTCAATACTGGGCCCAACAGATCGTTCAACAGATCGCTCAACGGCTAGTCCAACGGGGATTTCAAGGCGAGTTCAAAGGCGAGTTGAAGAGTGTGCTGTTCAACCTGGCCCCCCAACCTGCCAGCAGGGGGCGGCTGTTTGGGCGTACCGGCTTAAGATCGGTCTTATCTATCCAAGTATCCTTTGGCCCCCAGCTCCGCTGCCAGCTTTGCCCAGATGGCTCGCACCGCGGTGCAGGCCAGCCGCGGCGTGCAGGTGCCCAAGCAGGCGCTTGAGCAGCCCCCCCTCACCATCCACACCCTGGGCGATGCCGAGCTGCGCACCCCCGCCAGGCGCATCAGCAAGGTTGATGGGAGCGTGCGAGAGCTGGCCCGCAACATGCTGCGCAGCATGTACAGCGCCAGTGGCATCGGCCTGGCCGCCCCCCAGGTGGGCGTGCACAAGCAACTGCTGGTGATTGATCTAGATCCCGAAAATGCAGCCGCCCCGCCGCTGGTGCTGATCAACCCGGAGATCAGCTCCTTTGGTGCCGCCGTCGAAACCTATGAGGAAGGCTGCCTGAGCATCCCTGGCGTCTATCTCAATGTGGTGCGTCCAGCTGCCGTTGAGGTCAGCTTCCGCGATGAGCTGGGCCGCCCCCAGCGGCTCAAGGCCGATGGGCTACTGGCTCGTTGCATCCAGCATGAAATGGACCATCTCAGCGGGGTGTTGTTCGTAGACCGGGTCACCGATGAGCTCAGCCTCAACGAGGGGCTCCAGGAGAAGGGCTTCCAGCGGGCCGACGTCCACACCATTCGCTGAGCTTTCCACCATGCCAATCAGGTTTTCCCCATGCCGATGAAGCCCTTGGCCGGGCTGTTCCTGGCCCTGGCCTGCCTGCTCGGAATCGCGGCCACCGGCTCGGTGTTTGAGCTCGCCTATGGCGATCCCGACCTGGGAACCCAGCTCACCGGCTGGATTCTGGGCCTGAGCCTGCCGGGCACCCTCTTGGCCTTGCTGGTGGCCATCCGCATCAACAAGCCTGCCTAGCCGGGGCTTCCCAGGGTGCATACGATTGCATCGATAACTAGTTGATGCCGCGATGCGTTTGCCCGATCCCCGCACCCCTGCGCTTGCTCTGGCAGCATTCACGGCCGTTTTAGGTGTCTGGGCACCCGATCCTTCCCGGGCCAGCGCCCTGTTTCAAGCGGTCGACCTGAGCCAGGAAAGCTTTGTGCTCGTGGCGGCGCCGATCGGGGATGGCACGCGAGCCCAACTCAACATTTATGAACAGGTGAAGCCCACCCGGCCCTGCTTTGCCGTCGTGCCTGGCGCGCCGGCGCCGGTAGAGCCGCTGCTGGCCAGCTTTGATTTCACCGGCATCTGCAGCCGCTTTATCGATGCCAATGGCTACTCCGTGCGGGTGGGCGGCGACGATCTGGCTGCCAGCTACCGGCTCACCGTCGTGCGCAAAAGTGGCGACAACCTGTTGCTGGCCGTGCCCACCAAGGCCGGGGCGGGGCCGGAAATGGTGGTAGCCCGCACCCAGGGTGCCGGCACGGGCTTTCTGCAACTGGTGTTTGAACCGGGCTGGCAGCTCAAGCGCCGGGCCTTCGGCGGTCGCAACTTGGGCCACGTCTACGTCTATCGCGAGGGCTGGCCCGATGCCCTGGCCCAGCCGGTCCTACCTGTCAATCCTGACCAGTCCGTTCAACCTGTACAACCTGTTCAACCAGTAGTGCAGCCAGTACAGCCAGTACAGCCTGGGCGGCCCCAGCCAGGCGAACCCCAGGTATGAGGCTGTTGCTACATTGATCAACTCCGTGAGCAGCGCAGCGCTTCATGACCCAGGTCACCGTCGGCGAAAACGAAGGCATTGAATCGGCCCTGCGCCGCTTCAAGCGCCAGGTGTCCAAGGCGGGCATCTTTGCCGACCTCAAGCGCCTGCGCCACCACGAAACTCCCGTAGAGAAATACAAGCGCAAGGCCCAGCAGCGCCGCCGCCGCCGCTGAGTCACCAGCTCAGTGCAACTGGTCAAAAGAGCGGTAGGTGAGAGCTTCAGCGATCGCAGCTGCACTTATTTGAGGTTGAGCGCCCAGGTCGCTGATTGTCTGGGCGACCCGTAGCAGTCGGGCCCCTGCCCGGGCGCTCAGTTGCCGCTGCCGTAAGGCTCCCTCCCAAACCAGCAGGGCCTGGGGCTCCAGCTGCACCACCTGATGCAGGACGCCGCCTGGAATGCGGCCATTGCTGCAGCCGGCGGGGTTGCGGCCGGCCATGCGCCTGCGGGCCCGCAGTACCCGTTGCCGCACCACGGCCGTCGACTCGGGCCCATCCCCATCGCTGTGCTGGCGAAAGGGGGCGGTGAGGGCGTGGCTGCTGGGGCGGCGCATCACCACCTGCAGGTCGATGCGATCCAGCAGGGGGCCTGACAACCGCCCCCAGTAGCGCTGCCTTTGCCCTTCGCCACAGCTGCAGCTGCGCTCCGGATCCCCCAGCCAGCCGCAGGGGCAGGGGTTCGTGGCTGCCACCAGGGTGATCTGACAGGGAAAGCGGGTGCGTTGTCGCGCTCGGTGGATCCATACTTCCCCGTCTTCCAGCGGCTGGCGCAGCTGGTCGAGCACCGCCCGCCGGAATTCGGCCAGTTCATCGAGGAACAACACCCCGTGGTGGGCCAGGGCCAGCTCGCCCGGGCGGGGCAAGCCGCCGCCGCCGAGCAGCCCCGCTGCGGAGCAGCTGTGGTGGGGGCTCCGAAAGGGTCTGGTTTCCAGCAGGCCCTGGCTGCTGTCCAGCAGGCCGGCCACCGAGTGGATGGCCGTGAGCTCAAGGGCCTCGGCGGGGTTTAGGGCTGGCAGCAGGCCGGCCAGTCGCTGGGCCAGCATCGTTTTGCCGCTGCCGGGCGGGCCGCAGAGCAGGAGGTGATGGCCTCCAGCCGCAGCGATCTCTAGGGCGCGGCGGCCATGGGCCTGGCCCTTGACGGCGGCGAGATCGCCGACCTCCGGGCCAGTTGGGCCTGGCCGGCGCGCCTGGGGGCGTAGCGGCTGCACGTTCTGATGGTTGGCGTGCGGATGCTGCAGGTGCCAGAGCACCTGGTTCAGATCGCTGGCACCCCACACCTGCAATCCGTCCACCAGGGCGGCCTCCCAGGAATTGGCCTGGGGCACCACCAGGGCCCGGGCGCCGTGCTGGCGGGCGGCGATGGCGATGGCCAACACCCCCCGGATCGGCCGCAACTCCCCATTGAGGGCCAGCTCCCCTGCACTCCATACCGCCTCGCTGCTCGCTGGGGCCAACTGGCCTGAGGCCAGCAGCAGCCCCAGGGCGATCGGCAGGTCGAAGCCAGGCCCCTCCTTGCGCAGGTCGGCCGGGGCCAGATTCACCACCACCCGCGTCTGGGGCACTTTCTGGTTGCTGTGGCGCAGGGCGGAGCGCACCCGCTCCCGGGATTCCTGCACGGCGGCATCGGCCAACCCCACCATCTGCAGCCCCGGGAGCCCCGGTGCCAGATCCACTTCCACCAGCACAGGCCGGGCCTCCAGCCCGAGCAGCGCCGCCGTCTTGCACCGTGCCAACATCCTGCCTGGGGCCACTGGTTTGTTAGTGCCACCCCTGTCCCACCCCTGGTGCCCCTGTGAGCCAAGACACGATCTTTGCGCGCATCCTTCGTGGCGAGATCCCCTGTGATGAGGTGTTCGCCGATGAACACTGCCTGGCCTTTCGGGATGTGGCTCCCCAGGCGCCGGTGCACGTGCTGGTGATTCCGCGCGAGCCCATCCCCGAGTTGGCCCAGGCCAGTGCAGAGGATCAGGGCCTGCTGGGCCATCTGTTGCTGGTGGCGGCCCGGGTTGCCCGCCAGGAGGGGCTAGAGGCGTTCCGCACTGTGATCAATAGCGGCGCGGCAGCCGGGCAAACCGTTTTTCATCTGCATGTGCACGTGATCGGTGGGCGTCCCCTGGCCTGGCCCCCGGGCTGAGCGCGGCCCGGCAACAATGGCCTGATCTAGCTCCCCCCATGAATTTCTTTAAGGCCCTACGCGATCAGCTAGCCAAGCTGCAGCGTCTCGCCCAGCCCTACTTCCTGCCGGTGGACGACACCCGGGGCTGGCAGTTCCTGTTGCTGGTGGCCGCGCTGCTGGCGGTGGTGGTGGGCAGCACCTTGCTACTGCTGACTGGGGTGCTGGCCCTCAGTGGGGCCCTGATCCCCGAATTGCGCAGCCGCTTTTTGCCGGGGGTGCCGGAGCAGGTGGCGGCGATCTGGCGTAGCCCGATCGGGCCGCTGGTGATGGTGTTGCTGGCCGGTGGGCTGGGCTGTTTTGTGGCCTTTCGCGGCAAATTGAGGCAGGGCCGCTGGCTGCCCTGGCTGCTGATGGGAGTGATCACCCTGCTGATCCTGGTGATCAATGGGATAAATGTGGGAATCAGCTTCATCGCTCGCAATATTGAAAATGCCCTGGTGGCCTATAAGGCGGATGATTTTTGGAAAATCGTAGCCATATATGCTTTTTGTCTGGTGCTGGCCCTGCCTATCCGGGCGATCCAGAGCTACCTGATTCCCAAGCTTGGCTTGTTATGGCGAGAGTGGCTGAGTGGGCGCTTATTAAATCGCTACCTCTCTAATCGGGCCTATTATATTCTCAACCCAAACGACGAGTCGATCGAAGAAATTGATAATCCAGACCAGCGAATTTCCCAAGATGCGGCCAGTTTTACTGGCACTAGCTTGAGCGTTGTTGTTGAGATCATCGCAGCCCTGCTCACTTTCGCCAGTTTCATCATTGTCCTATGGAACATCAGCGACCAACTAGCCTTGGTTCTGTTGGTGTACTCGGTGGGGGGCACGGGTTTGATTGTGTTTGCAAGCCGTAAGCTGGTCAATCTAAATTATTTGCAGCTCAAGCTAGAGGCCGATTTTCGTTATGGCCTGGTGCATATCCGCGACAATGCCGAGTCGATCGCCTTCTACCGCGGAGAGCAGCAGGAAGCCAACGAGGCCCAGCGGCGGCTGGGCGGGGCGATTAAAAACTATGACCGTTTGATCGTCTGGGAAGCCCTGATCAGTGTGATCCAGCGCTCCTATGATTACTTCTCAAGATTTTTGCCCTGGCTGGTGATTGCGCCGATCTACTTCGCCAAGCAGGTTGATTTTGGTGTATTTACCCAGGCCAGCATTGCCTTCAGCCAGGTTTTGTTTTCGGTGAGCTATATCGTTAACAACATCGATCGCCTCGCCGCCTTCTCCGCTTCGATCAGCCGTTTGGAGGGATTCCAGGGCAAGGTGGATGCGATCGGCACTGAAGCCGCCGCCCTAGAGGCCCAGCTGGCGGCCACCAGTGGGGGCCGCGACGACGGCTCGATCCTGGTCAGCCATGTGGACCTGGTGCCGCCCCGCACCAACCGCACACTGATTCGGGATCTGAGCCTGGAGGTGAATCGCAGCCAGCGCCTGCTGGTGGTAGGCCCTTCCGGCTGTGGCAAAACTTCTTTCCTGCGCATGGTGAGCGGCCTTTGGCCGCCGGCATCCGGCCGGGTGGAGCGGCCCAGCGAGGGGGAGTTGATGTTCATTCCCCAGAAGCCCTACATGCTGCTGGGCAGCCTGCGGGAGCAGCTCTGCTATCCCCAGCAGCCGGATCGCTTTAGCGATGGCCAGCTGCGCCATGTGCTTGAGGAGGTGCGCCTGGGCGAGCTGGTGCAGCGTTATCCCGACCTAAATATCATCCAAGACTGGCCCCGGCTGTTGTCCCTGGGCGAGCAGCAGCGTTTGGCGTTTGCCCGCCTGCTGCTCAATTCACCCAGCTTTGTGGTGCTCGATGAGGCCACCAGCGCCCTCGATGTGGCCACGGAGCGCCACCTCTATTCCCTGCTCAGCGAGCGGGAAATGGCCTTTGTGAGCGTGGGGCATCGCCCCACCCTCACCGCCTTCCACGACACGGTGCTGGAGCTCGACGGCAGTGGTAAGTGGCGACTGTTGCCGGCGGCCGGCTATGACGTGGGACGTCATGCCTGATCCCATGCCTGCTGAGACTCCGGCCACCAATCCACCCACTAGTTCATCCACCAGTGCCACTACCGGCGACATTCCGGCTTTTGGCTGGAGTGGCTACGCCGAGCGGGTCAATGGTCGTTTTGCCATGGTGGGCTTTGCGGCCCTGCTGCTGATCGAGGCCATCAGCGGAGACACCTTCCTGCACTGGGCTGGCCTGGTGCCCTGAGTCATCTCCCTGAGTGCGGCCAAGGCCTCTCACTTGAGGCCTTGGCCGCACTCAGGGGATCTGGATCAGGTCTACTTGCCAGATCCCGTTGCGACTCACCTGCACGGCCAGCTGGCGGCCATCGGCCTGGAGTTGCACCGCTTTTGGCACACCGTTGGGCACCATGGCGATCGGCTGCAGGCTCTGCAGCGAGCGGCGGTAGAGCACCAGCTCGGTGCGGCCTTCCAGCTGGCGCACCAGGGCGATTTTTTCCCCAGCTGCATCGACACTGACGCTCAAGGGCTGGGCATCGGCCCGGTTGAGGCCCAGCAGGGGCTGGGGCTGCTGGCGCTCCAGATCGAGCAGCATCACCTGCTCCCGCCCGCCCCGGCCACTTATCAGGGCCAGCCAGCGACCCGAGAGAGAAGGCTCCCGCGTGGCGCCCAAGGCC
>NZ_JAGQCQ010000166.1:0-8028 GCF_024346275.1 Cyanobium sp. BA20m-p-22 | reverse complement strand
TGATCAGCGGGGCGTGGTTACGAGAGCGGCGTCCCATGGAGTGGTGTAACTCAGGGGGATCAGCCCCGGCGTAGCCGGGGCTGACGGTTCGCCTCCCTCAGACATCAGCTGTGGCAATGGGTGGGCCGGTCTGTGACCCTGTTCGGAGAACTACCACCAAACCGAACACAGACCATGACCCTTACCCATAGTGGCGCCTCCGAGCTGGCTCAGCTCATGGAGGGCACCACCGCTGGCGCCCTGATCCCTGAGATCGTGCGCCGGGGCTTCCAGGATCTGCTGGAGGCCGAGGTATCCGCTGCCATTGGAGCCACGCGTCATGAACGCTGCCCTGATGAGCGGTCCACCCACCGCAACGGTTACCGCCAGCGTCTGCTCACCACCCAGGTAGGCGACATCAGCCTGGCCATCCCAAAACTGAGACAGGGCAGCTTCTTTCCAGATTGGCTCGAGCCACGCCGCCGGGTCGACAAGGCCCTCTATGCCGTGGTGATGGAGGCCTACACCGGTGGCATTTCCACCAGGAAGGTTGATGCCCTGGTGGAGGCCTTGGGCGGCGCCAGCGGCATCTCCAAATCGGAGGTGAGCCGCATCTGCCAGGGGCTCGACGAGCAGGTGAAAGCCTTTCTGGGCCGGCCGTTGGACCATGCCCGCTACCCGTACGTCTTCCTCGATGCCACCTACCTCCACGGCCGTCTGGGGCAGAACATGCAGGTGGTTTCACGGGCCGTGGTGGTAGCGATCGGCATCAATGACCTCGGCTACCGAGAAGTGCTCGGCATCGCCGTGGGTGACAGCGAGGCAGAGGGCTTCTGGCGCCAGTTCCTCGGCTCCCTCAAGGAGCGTGGCCTGACTGGCACCCGGCTTGTGATCTCCGATGCCCACCTGGGGCTGACGGCGGCGATCAGGCGGATGTTCCAGGGCAGTAGCTGGCAGAGGTGCCGGGTGCACTTCCTGCGCA
The DNA here is from genome assembly GCF_024346275.1 of Cyanobium sp. BA20m-p-22. Taxonomy (NCBI): domain Bacteria; kingdom Bacillati; phylum Cyanobacteriota; class Cyanophyceae; order Synechococcales; family Prochlorococcaceae; genus Cyanobium; species Cyanobium sp. BA20m-p-22. Next base: position 7,067 of record NZ_JAGQCQ010000166.1, on the reverse strand, counting down.
ACCTGCTCAGCCATGTGCCGAAAGCCGGCCAGGACATGGTGGCAGCGGCCATGAAGGCTGTGTTTGTGATCCAGGCCCCTGATCAGGTGCGTGGCCACTGGCAGCGGGTCACCGAGATGCTCCGCAAGCAGTTCCCAGCGGCCGTGCCCGTGATGGACGCCGCCCGCGACGACGTGCTGGCCTTCCTGCACTTCCCCCAGGAGCACTGGCGCAAGATCTGGAGCACCAACCCGCTTGAGCGGCTGAACAAAGAGATCAAACGCCGCACCAACGTGGTCGGCATCTTCCCCAACGATGCTGCGATCGTGCGGTTGGTAGGCAGCCAGCTGCTGGAGCAGCAGGAGGAATGGCAGCTGGAGCGCCGCCGTTTCTTCTCAGAGGCGACCATGGCCAAGATCCCGGAGCCAGAAGAGCCGCTGGAGCTCACCGATGCTGATCCGACCGCCCAGCCGGCAGCAAGCACCAGCTGAAGCGCACCAGCTCCTCCCTCGATCTACACAGAACACATCGATCGCTGAGTTGCAAATTCAGCGATCAGGGTTCATAGTGGATGAACGGAGCTGCGCAATCAGCTTCCAGGCAGTCATCCTCTGACTGCTCCTGTTCACCCTCCGGCAAGGGTCACAGGACCTCCTGAGTTACACCACTCGGAGGGGCGCTACCGTTACGAGCAAAGGCGCTGGCGGTCCTACTCCTGCCACGGTTGATCTCAGCGAGGTTGGGGTTCCCCAACCTCACTCCCCGCTCACGTGCAGCTGCAAGAGCAGCACGGGTCCTGATCGATATGAATTCACGTTCTTGGGCTGCGAGTGCCCCGAACAGGTGGATCTGGAAGTTATCAGCGTTGGGAAGGGTCGCCACACGGATCGGAACTGTCTTGTCTTTCACGATCCGTGCCAACTGCTCCAGGTCCCGTGAGAGGCGGTCAACCTTCTGCACTAGCAGCGTCGCCTTGTTAATTCGACAGAGATGCAGTGCCTCCTCAAGGACGGGTCTGCTCTCAGCAGCGCCGCTCTCCACCTCAGTCAGTTCAGCGATCACCTCAGCACCGTGCTGAGAGGAAAGGAACAGTTCGATGTCTCGTTTCTGAGCTGCAACGCCATGACTGTCAGCACCACCGCTTTTTTTGGTGGAGATCCTCAGCAGGACCACGAAAAGGTTGGGTTTTACATGCTGCTGATGCACGTTTGTCTGTTCCGTATCTACCGTAGATACTATTTGTAGATACGGAACGCACGGCACGGAGGGGACAGTTCTGTATCCGCACATAGATACGGTAGATACTGTTTATGCGGAGCGGGTCCGTATGGACAACGCCCTGGAGATCCAGGGGCGCCCTCGAAACCAGGAATTTTGTTTAGCACTGGGTTTACCACTCACAATCGCCCGCTCCTGAAACGGCAGGGGTCTCGGAAACTGTTTAGCACCATAAGGGCGGTGTTTAGCACCACCAGACGTGCAAGCACAAAAAAAGGGAGGTCGTGAGACCTCCCATAAACACTAAAGAGTTGAGAGCAGAAGGATCCAAAGACCCTACTAAACACTCTAGTAGTCGAAGTCGCCCATCAATAGTCGAAGTCGCCGCCGCCAATGCCGCCGCCGGCAGGAGCTGCGTCTTTCTTGTCAGGCAGGTCGGCCACGATGCACTCGGTGGTGAGCACCATGCCGGCGATCGAAGCCGCATTCTGCAGACCGGAGCGGGTCACCTTGGCGGGGTCGACGATGCCGGCAGCCAGCATGTCGACATACTCGCCGGTGGCGGCGTTGTAGCCCTCGTTGAAGGGCTTGTTGCGCACATTCTCAGCCACCACAGCACCGTTGACGCCAGCGTTCTGGGCGATGCGCATCAGCGGAGCGGTGAGGGAGGAAGCCACGATGTGGGCACCGATCAGCTCCTCACCGGAGAGGTTGGCAGCTGCCCACTCTTCGAGGGCCGGGGCCAGGTGGGCCAGGGTGGTGCCGCCGCCGGGAACGATACCTTCTTCAACGGCCGCCTTGGTGGCGTTGATGGCGTCTTCCAGGCGCAGCTTCTTGTCCTTCATCTCGGTTTCGGTGGCGGCACCCACCTTGACCACGGCCACACCACCGCTCAGCTTGGCGAGACGCTCCTGCAGCTTCTCCTTGTCGTAGGAGGAGTCGGTTTCGTCCATCTGCTTGCGGATCTGCTCGCAGCGGGCCTTGACGGCCACCTCATTGCCTTCGGCCACGATGGTGGTGGTGTCCTTGTTGATCGTGATGCGGCGGGCGGTGCCGAGCATCTCGAGCTTGGCATTCTCCAGCTTGAGGCCGGCATCCTCGGTGATCAGCTGACCGTTGGTGAGAACGGCGATGTCCTCGAGCATGGCCTTGCGGCGATCACCGAAGCCAGGCGCCTTGACGGCGGCAACGTTGAGCACACCGCGCAGACGGTTCACCACCAAGGTGGCGAGGGCCTCCTTCTCGATGTCCTCGGCGATGATCAGCAGGGGCTTGCCGGTACGGGCGATCTGCTCGAGCACGGGCACCAGATCCTGCACCAGGCCGATTTTCTTGTCGGTGAGCAGGATGTAGGGCTCTTCGAGCACCGCTTCCATGCGCTCGGTGTCGGTGGCGAAGTAGGGCGAGATGTAGCCCTTGTCGAAGCGCATGCCCTCGGTGACCTCCAGCTCGGTGGTCATCGATTTCCCTTCTTCCAGGGAGATCACGCCTTCCTTGCCCACCTTGTCCATCGCATCGGCAATCATGCGGCCCACCTCTTCGTCGTTGCCGGCGGAGATGGTGCCCACCTGGGCGATGGCGCTGGAGTCGGAGATCGGCTTGGCGTGCTCCTCGATCTTCTTGACCAGGAAGTCTGCGGCCTTCTCAATGCCACGCTTGAGGGTGATGGCGTTGGCGCCGGCGGCCACGTTACGCAGACCCGCCTTGACCATGGCGTGGGCCAGCACGGTGGCAGTCGTGGTGCCGTCGCCGGCAGCGTCGTTGGTTTTGGAGGCGGCCTGACGGATCAGAGCCACACCGGTATTTTCGATGTGGTCTTCCAGTTCAATTTCTTTAGCGATGGTGACGCCGTCATTGACGATCTGGGGGGCGCCGAACTTCTTTTCCAGCACCACGTTGCGGCCCTTTGGGCCGAGGGTGACTGCCACCGCCTCGGCCAGGATGTCGATACCCCTTTCGAGAGCCCGACGGGCGTTCTCGTTATAGATGATGCGTTTAGCCATGGAAAGCCTTGTCGTGATGGGATTAAATCTTGATCGGAAGCCAGATCAACTATTCGGAAACTCAGCAGTTCCGAGCTTCAGTTGACGATGGCAAGGATGTCTTTCTCGGACAGCAGCACGAACTCATCGCTACCGAGCTTGATATCGGTGCCGGCATACTTGCTGTAGAGAACCTTGTCGCCCACGCTGACTTCGGGAGCCTGGCGGCTGCCGTCGTCGTTGCGCTTGCCGGGACCGATTTGAACCACCTCACCCACCTGGGGCTTTTCCTTGGCGGTATCGGGCAGAAGGATGCCGCCGGCGGTTTTCTCCTCCGATTCGGACACCTTGATGAAAATGCGATCTCCGAGGGGCTTAACCGTGGAGACGCTGAGAGAGACAGCAGCCATGAATGAATTGCGAGAGCAACGGCATGGCGCCTGAGACGCCACTGGACTACGGACTGGAGTGGGCCTGAAGGCGAATTGGCACTCGAGCCCGTTGAGTGCCAATTTATGCCGGCAAGGGTCGCCCTGGCCAACAAGGAGCTGTGCGGGTCACCGAACCCTGCCTGGCGATCAACCGCGGTGGTAAGGTTGCGCCGCTTCAGGCGGGATGGTTCCCCCTGGGCGCTCTCTGCGTCTCCCTTCCCTATGGCAGCTGCTACCGCCACCGGCACCAAAGGCATTGTGCGGCAGGTGATTGGCCCGGTTCTCGACGTCGAATTCCCGGCCGGCAAGCTGCCCAGGATTTACAACGCGCTTCGAATTGAAGCCAAAAACTCCGCCGGCCAGACGGTCGCCCTCACCGCCGAGGTGCAGCAACTGCTGGGCGACCACCGGGTGCGTGCCGTCGCCATGAGCACCACCGACGGCCTAGTTCGCGGCATGGAAGCTCTCGACACCGGTTCACCGATATGCGTGCCCGTGGGTGAAGCCACCCTGGGTCGCATCTTCAACGTGCTCGGCGAACCCGTCGACGAGCGGGGCCCGGTGGCCACCACCCTGACCGCATCGATCCACCGGCCTGCCCCCAGCCTCACCGAGCTGGAAACAAAGCCAAAAGTCTTCGAGACCGGTATCAAGGTCATCGACCTGCTAGCCCCCTACCGCCAAGGCGGCAAGGTCGGCCTCTTCGGCGGCGCCGGTGTGGGCAAAACCGTGCTGATCCAGGAGCTGATCAACAACATCGCCAAGGAGCACGGCGGCGTATCGGTGTTCGCCGGTGTGGGCGAGCGCACCCGCGAGGGCAACGACCTCTACGAGGAGTTCAAGGAGTCGGGCGTGATCAACCCCGACGACCTCTCCAAGTCGAAGGTGGCTCTCTGCTACGGCCAGATGAACGAGCCCCCTGGCGCCCGCATGCGCGTGGGTCTCTCGGCTCTGACCATGGCCGAGCACTTCCGCGACGTCAACAAGCAGGACGTGCTGTTGTTCGTTGACAACATCTTCCGCTTCGTGCAAGCCGGCTCCGAGGTCTCAGCCCTGCTGGGCAGGATGCCATCGGCCGTGGGCTACCAGCCCACCCTCGGCACCGACGTGGGCATGCTGCAGGAGCGCATCACTTCTACCTTGGAGGGCTCGATCACCTCGATCCAGGCCGTCTATGTGCCCGCCGACGACCTCACCGACCCGGCACCGGCCACCACCTTCGCCCACCTGGATGCCACCACCGTGCTCAGCCGCGGCCTGGCTTCCAAGGGCATCTATCCGGCGGTCGATCCCCTGGATTCCACCAGCACCATGCTCCAGCCCGCCGTGGTGGGAGATGATCACTACCGCACGGCCCGCTCTGTGCAGAGCACCCTGCAGCGCTACAAGGAGCTCCAAGACATCATCGCCATTCTCGGCCTAGACGAACTCTCTGAGGACGACCGTCGCACCGTAGATCGGGCCCGCAAGATTGAAAAGTTCCTCTCCCAGCCCTTCTTCGTCGCTGAGATCTTCACCGGCCAAAAGGGAGAATATGTGAAGCTCGAAGACACCATCAAGGGCTTCAATATGATCCTTGCCGGTGAACTCGATGACCTGCCTGAAGCGGCCTTCTATCTGGTGGGCAACATCGACCAGGTGAAGGCAAAGGCCGCCAAGATCCTTTCCGAAGCCAAGGGTTGATCCCCTCTTCTCCCTGAGGACCCCCAACCATGAGTCTCACCCTGCGCGTTCTGGCTCCAGATCAGAGCGTTTTTGATGGCACCGCCGAAGAGGTGATCCTGCCCAGCACCACCGGCCAGGTAGGCATCCTCCCCGGCCACGTCACCATGCTTGCCGCCTTAGACACCGGCGTTATGCGGCTGCGCTCTGCCGGTACCTGGTCAACCATCGCCCTGATGGGCGGCTTCGCCGAAGTGGAAGCCGACGAGGTGACCGTGTTGGTGAATGGTGCCGAGTTGGGCAGCAGCATCGATGCCGCCGCCGCCGAAGCCACCTTCGAGGCGGCCCAGAGCGCTGCAGCCAGCTTCGAGGGCCAGGCCTCCAGCCCTGAGAAAGTCAAGGCCAGCCAAGCTCTGGCCACGGCTCGGGCCCGTTTTCAGGCCAGCAAGGCGCTCTAAGTAGCCCAATCAACCAAGACGGGCAGTTGCAGCTCGGCCCGTAGGCCCCCACCTGGGGCCTCAAGCAGCCGCAGCCTGCCCTGGTGGTCAACGCAGAAGCGTTCCACTATCGCCAGGCCCAGCCCCCGATGCCTCTGGCGTTGGCGATCGTTGCTGCGACTGGGCCCCGGGATCGCCAGTAGGGTCTCGGTGGGAATGCCTGCGCCGTGGTCATCCACCCGCAAGAGCAGGTCGCTGCCGCGGCGCACCGCACTGAGTTCCACCGGTGGTGCGCCGTACTCCAGGGCGTTGTCGATCAGGTTGTTGAGCGCCCGTTGCAGCCCCTCGGGGTCGAGGTTCACCAGCAAGCGAGGCAGCCGCAGCTTGATTAACAGGGAGGGGTGGCTGGCCACAATGCGGCCGCACAGGTCGTCGAGGGCGCAGGGTTGACGCCGTTCGGCCGGCAGCTCCTGCTCCCCCAGCATGGCCAATTGGTCGGTCAACTCGCGCAACCGCTCCAGATCGAGGGCCATGGCCTGGGCCAGCTCGCCATTCTCGCCGCTGAGGCGCTCACAGAGAATTTCGGTGCGCAGCATCAGCCGGGCGTGGGGGCCGCCCAGGTCGTGGGTGAGGCCATGCAGCAGCTGGCGTCGGGCGCTGGCCGTGTTGTTGATGCGCTCCAGCAGCCGGTTGATGCGCAGGCTGAGGTTGCGGATCGGGGCAATGCCCTGCTCAGGCAGCAGTTGCAGCGGGGCCGCCGAGCCCTGCTCCGCCAGCAGGGTCAACAGTTGACCGAGGGGGCGTTCAACCTTCAGCCGCAGGAAAAGCACCAGCCCGGCCAGCGCGCCGATCAAGATGGCCAGGATGCGCAGCGGGGGCAGATACCAGAGACTGTTGCTCAGGCGCTGGGACTGGAAGAGCCAAAGGGGCTGGCCGGTTCTTTGGTCAAATCTGTTCAGTTGCACCCAGTGCCCGCCCCACGGGTCCTGCAGGGGAGGCTGGTCGCGCTGAAGCCTCCGCTGCAGACCGAACTCCCTAGCCATAGCCTTTTCCAACAGCAGCTCAATCCGCCCGGCTTGGGCCGGCGGGCCGCTCGGCAGCTGGTTTTGCTGGCGCACCAGCACCCCCACAGGCAGGGGCTCTTCAGCGTGTTGCAACACCTGCTCGACCAGCACCGTGTACTTGCTCAGCCGCAGGGCCGTTTCGCTGACGATGCGCGGCTCGAGCAGAAGGCGCATGCCCAGCAACAGGCCCAGGTAACCGGCGATGCCCCCCAGAGCCAGGCTGACGACCAGCAGCAGCCAATCCAATCCCGCCAGGCGTGCCCTGGGCCGCGCCATGGCTCAGCTCCCTGGGTC
>NZ_JAGQCQ010000165.1:0-8036 GCF_024346275.1 Cyanobium sp. BA20m-p-22 | reverse complement strand
TCTGCAAGGGCGGCCGGGGCTCGGCCGTGAGGCCCAGCTCGACCAGGGTGCGGCCCGCCATCAGCTGGCTGGCGACCTTGGCCAGGGGCACTCCGGTGGCCTTGGCCACAAACGGCACCGTGCGGGAAGCGCGGGGGTTGGCCTCAATGATGAACACCCGCTCGCCGAGTTCGGGGTCGCTCTGCACGGCGAACTGCAGGTTGATCAGGCCGCGCACCCCCAGGGCCAGGGCCAGGGCCCGGCTCCAAGCGCGAATCGTGGCCAGGGCTGGCTCGCTGAGGCTCACCGACGGCAGCCAGCAGGCCGAGTCGCCCGAGTGGATCCCGGCCGGCTCGATGTGCTCCATCACCCCGCCGATCACCACTACCCCCTCCCGATCGCAGAGGGCGTCCACATCCACCTCCACGGCATTATCCAAGTACTGGTCGATCAACACCGGGTGGTCGGGCTCCACCTGGACCGCCTCCACCATGTAGCGGTTGAGCTCCGCCTCGTCGTAGACCACCTCCATGGCCCGGCCGCCCAGCACGTAGCTGGGGCGCACCACCACTGGATAGCCCACGCGCGCGGCGATGGCGCGGGCCTCGGCCTCACTGCGGGCCAGGCCATTGCGGGGCTGGCGAATCTCCAGGCGCCGCAGGATCGCCTCAAATTGCTCCCGGTCTTCGGCCGCATCGATAGATTGCGGCGACGTACCCCAGATGCGGCTGCCCGTGGCCAGTCCCTCCGGGGAGGCCAGCCAGTTCAGCAGCGGAATCGCCAGCTTGAGGGGCGTCTGGCCGCCGAACTGGACGATCACCCCCACGGGCCTCTCCACCTCGATCACGTTGAGCACGTCTTCGAGGCTGAGCGGTTCGAAGTAGAGGCGATCGGAGCTGTCGTAGTCGGTGGAAACGGTTTCCGGGTTGCTGTTCACCATCACCGTGGCGAAGCCCTCGGCCTGCAGGGCGAAGGAGGCGTGGCAGCAGCAGTAGTCAAATTCGATGCCCTGGCCGATGCGATTGGGGCCACCGCCCAGGATCATCACCTTGGGGCGTGTTTCCGGCTGGACCTCATTTTCAGGGGGCACGGTCTCCAGCTCGCCAGCGGCGTTGATGCGCTCCAGCGGGCGCTCATAGGTGGAGTAGTGATAGGGGGTGCTGGAGGCGAACTCCGCCGCACAGGTGTCGACGGTCTTGAACACGGCGTTAACCCCCAGGGCCTGGCGGTGGCGCCGCACCGCCAGCTCATCGCTGCCGGTGGCCCAGGCCAGCTGGCGGTCGGAGAAACCCAGCTGCTTTAGCTCCAGCAGGGCCGGCGCCTCCAGCTCGGCGAGGCTGCGGCCCTGCAGCAGCCGCTGTTCGGCCTCGAGAATGTGGCGCAGCTTGGCCAGGAACCAGGGATCAATGGCACTGAGCTGGTGGATCTCCCCATCGCTGCGGCCGGCGACCATCGCCTCGCGCACGGCAAAGATCCGATCGGGGGTGGGGGTGCGCAGGGCCCGGGCCAGGGACGGGGGTTCCCAGCTGGCATCGGGCCGGTCACAGCCCCAGCCGGCATGGCCCGTTTCCAAAGAGCGCAGGGCCTTCTGGAATGACTCCTCAAAACAGCGGCCAATTGCCATCGCCTCCCCCACCGACTTCATCGAGGTGGTGAGCACCGGCGTGCTGCCCCGGAACTTCTCGAAGGCGAAACGGGGAATCTTCGTGACCACGTAGTCGATCGTGGGTTCGAAGCAGGCCGGCGTGGCGCCGGTGATGTCATTGACGATCTCGTCGAGGGTGTAGCCCACCGCCAGGCGGGCGGCGATCTTGGCGATCGGAAAACCCGTGGCCTTGGAGGCCAGCGCCGAGCTGCGCGAAACCCGCGGATTCATTTCGATCACCACCACATCGCCGTTGGCGGGGTTGATGGCGAATTGGATATTGCTGCCGCCCGTATCGACGCCGATCTCGCGGATGATCGCGATCGACTGGTCGCGCAGGCGCTGGTATTCCCGGTCAGTGAGGGTCTGGGCGGGCGCCACGGTGATCGAGTCGCCGGTGTGAACCCCCATCGGATCGAGGTTTTCGATGCTGCAGACGATCACCACGTTGTCGGCGCTGTCGCGCATCACCTCCAGCTCAAATTCCTTCCAGCCCAGCAGCGACTGCTCGATCAGGATCTGGGTGACGGGGCTGGCCTCCAGGCCGCTCTTGCAGATCGCCCGAAACTCCTCCGGGTTGTAGGCGATGCCGCCACCGCTGCCGCCCAGGGTGAAGGCGGGGCGAATGATGCGGGGATAACTGCCGATGGCTGCGCCCACCTGCTCGGCCTGCTCCGGGGTGTGGGCAATGCCGGAAGGGCACACCGCCACGCCGATGCGCTCCATCGCCTGCTTGAACAGCAACCGATCTTCCGCCTTCTGGATCGCCGCCAGATTGGCGCCGATCAACTCAACCCCGTATTTGGCCAGGGTGCCGTTCTCGGCCAGGGTCACCGCCAGGTTGAGGGCGGTCTGGCCGCCCATGGTGGGCAGCAGGGCATCGGGGCGCTCGATCTCGATCACCCGGGCCACCACCTCGGGGGTGAGCGGCTCGATGTAGGTGCGATCGGCCATGTCCGGATCGGTCATGATCGAAGCGGGGTTGGAGTTCACCAACACCACCTCAAAGCCTTCGGCCCGCAGGGCTTTACAGGCCTGGGTGCCGGAATAGTCGAATTCACAGGCCTGGCCGATCACGATCGGACCCGACCCCAGCAGCAGGATGCGACGCAGGTCCGTGCGGCGGGGCATGGGGGGAGTCTGGCCAAACGAGGCCAGCCTCTCACGCTCACCCCTGGGCAACTCCAGCCCCAACCCGGCCGTCAGGGCTGCCAGTGGGGCCTGGAATGGTTAACGTGATCCTTAACAAGGTCCATTTTCGATGAGCGAACTCCAGCGGCTGAAAGGGCTGCTGCCCCCTGAATTGCAGAGCTGGGTGTTTGTGGAAGCGGCGGCGTCCGTGGATCCGCCCCTGATCACCATCGAAGAGATTGGCCGCGACGAAGTGGAGATCCAGATCGATCTGGAGAAGTGGGACGCCCTGGCGCTCGACCACCGCAACCTGCTCTTCTGGCATGAGGTGGGGCGCATCCAGAACGACGCCGTGCCCCGCGACGGCTGGGAGATGGCGGCCCTGGCCATCGGCCTGGGTGGGGCCATTGGGGAGTTGTGGGTGCAGGACGGCCTGCTGCTGGTGATGGCCATGGGCCTCTCCGGCTTCGCCGGCTACCGCCTCTATCTCAAGAACAATTCTGAAAAGCGCCTCCAGGACGCCGTCTCCGCCGATGAGCGGGCGATCGACCTGGCCACCCGCTTTGGCTACTCCCTGCCCAATGCCTACAAGAGCCTGGGCGGCGCCCTCAAGGAGCTGGTGGAGCAGACCCGCAAGAAGAAGAAGCGGGCCTTCTATGAAGACCGGCTCGAGGCCCTGCGCAAGAGTGCCGGCAAGGCCCGTGCCGAAATGGCGCAGCAACAGGGTTCCCGCCAATCCGTCACCAGTGAAAATGTCTATGGTTGAAGCTCCCAATCGGCAAGAGCTCACCAGCGAGCAGCTTGCCCAGCTGGCCGCTGAGGCCTGTGACGATCGCAAGGCGGTGGATATCCGCCTGATCCGGGTGGATGAGGTGTCGTCTTTGGCCGACTGGTTTGTGATAGCCAGTGGCCTTTCCGACGTGCAGGTGCGCGCCATCGCCCGCTCGGTGGAAGACCAGATCGAGGCGGCCACCGGCAGGCTGCCCCTGCGCCGGGAGGGGCAGAAGGAGGGCCGCTGGCTGCTGCTCGATTACGGCGAACTGATCGTGCACGTGCTCACCCCCAGTGAACGCACCTACTACGACCTGGAATCCTTCTGGGGCCACGGTGAACAAGTGCGCTTCGTAAGCTCCACACCTGCTGTGATCTCCTGAGTCCCATGCAGTGCCCGGTGCCGCCCGAGCAACGGCCCCTGCGGGAATACGAGCAGCTGCTGGAGTCGTGGTTCTTTGTCTGGCCCGCCCACAACTTCAGCGAGCTGGTTCGCCCCCTGGCCACCAGCTGGCTGCTGCTGGCCCCCCTCACCGTGCTGGTGGCCAGTGGCAGCTGGGTGATGCGCCATCACCCGGCCCAGCTGGTGCTGGCCGGCCTGGTGGCGGCGGTGGCTCTGCCAATCCTGCTGCTGGTGCGCCAGTGGCTCGGTTGGACCTACGTGCACCGGCGCCTGCTCTCCGAACGGGTGGAGTACGAGGAGTCGGGCTGGTACGACGGCCAGGTGTGGGAAAAGCCGCTGGCCTGGCGCCAACAGGACCTACTGGTCGCCCAGCACCAGGTACAGCCCGTGCTGCGACGGCTGCAGCAGGCAGCGATGCTGGCGGTGATCCTGGCCCTGGTCGGGGCGAGCCTCTGTCAGGCTCTCTAAAAGCGGCTTCCGGGCACCTGTGACCCTGTCCTCCAGTTTTGGTGGCCCTGCCCGCGGAGCTGGCTCTGCCCGTGGAGGTGTTCCTCCGCTGGAAGTGCGGCTGCTGCGCGACGGCATCCCGGAGTCGCGGCATCGGGTGCACGCAGTGGTGTGCGATGGCCGGGGGCGGGTGCTGATGCGAGCCGGCGATCCCCAGCAGCTGAGCTTTGCGCGCTCAGCCCTCAAACCGTTCCAGGCCAGCGTGTTTGTCAGCAGTGGTGCAGCCGACCACTGCAACTGCGGCGAGCGGGGCCTGGCGATCGCCTGCGCCAGCCATGCCGGCACGGCCATCCACGCCCGCGAGGCCTTCAAGTTGCTCTGGGGGGCCGAGCTCGAAGCCGAGCAGCTGCAGTGCCCCGTGCCTGCCGCCGGCAGCAGCCCCCTGGAGCACAACTGCTCCGGCAAGCACGCCGCCTTCCTGGCCACCTGCCGCCAGCTGGGCTGGAGCACCGAGAGCTACCTGCAGATCGCCCACCCGCTGCAGCAGGAGGTGCTGAAGCGGGTAGGGGATCTGCTGGCCCTGCCCGCCGCCGAACTGCTCACCGCCCGCGACGACTGCGGGGCCCCCACCCTGCAGCTGCAGCTCGCCCAGATGGCCCTGCTCTACGCCCACCTGGGCGCCGGCAGCCAGGCCGATCTGGAGCGCCTCAGCCGGGCCATGCTGGCCCACCCCGAGCTGGTGGCGGGTGAGGGGCGCTTCGACACCGAACTGATGCGCCGCGGCCACGGCCAGGTGGTCAGCAAGGGCGGTGCCGAGGGCATCCAGTGCCTCAGCCGCGTCGGCGCGGGCATGGGAGTGGCGATCAAGGTGGAAGACGGCTCCAGCAGGGCCAAACATGCGGTAGCGCTGCACCTGCTTGAGCAGCTCGACTGGCTCACACCCATGACCCTTGAAGAGCTGGGCAGCCTTTTTCTCCAGCCAGCGCCCCACCTGCAGCTGGAGGTGATCGGCGAGCTGCGCTTCGACTGATAGAGTTTCCTCGTCGACGCGGGGTAGAGCAGTCTGGTAGCTCGTCGGGCTCATAACCCGAAGGTCGCGAGTTCAAATCTCGCCCCCGCCACCACTTTCCCGAAACCCCGGCAGCCCCCTGCCGGGGTTTCCTTTTATTTGGGCCCCAGCCGCCTATCTGACTTCTAGCGCCGCCTTGATCTCCCCCTTGCGCTCCCCAGGCCATGGCCGACCCCGCGCTGCAACCTGACGCCATCGTGGTGGGCTCCGGTGCCACCGGCGGCGTGGCGGCCATGGTGCTGGCCGAAGCCGGCCTCAAGGTGCTGGTGCTGGAGGCGGGGCCGGAGCTGAGCTGGCGCGATGCCCTCGGCAGCGAGCCGCTCAATAGCGCCCGGCGCCTGGCCCATATCTCCAGCGGCAAGCAACGGCTCCAGCGCCACCACCCGGGGTATTGGAAACACAATCCAAACCTGTTCGTCGATGAGCGGCGCAACCCTTACACCACCCCCGACGATGCCCCCTTTCTGTGGACCCGGGGGCGGCAGGTGGGCGGCAAAAGTCTCACCTGGGGTGGCATCACCCTGCGGCTCTCCGACTACGAATTCCAGGCCGCCGCCCGCACTGGCCAGGGGCCCGGCTGGCCAATCGGCAGCAGGGAGCTGGACCCCTACTACGGGCGGCTAGAGCAGCTACTGGGGGTGCACGGTGGCTGCGATGGCCTGAGCCAGTTGCCCGATGGCCACTTCCTGCCCCCCCTGCCCTTCACCCCGGGCGAACGGCACCTGCAGAGCCGCATTGCAGCCGAGCTCGGACTGCCCCTGATCCACTCCCGGGGCTTCAGGCTGCATCGGCAGGCGGGCTGGCCCCGCTCCGCCAGCCAGGGAAGCACCCTGGCCAGGGCCCTGGCCACCGGCCGCACCCAAGTTCGCAGCAACACGGTGGTGAGCCACCTGCTGATCCGAGCCGACAGGGCCGAGGGGGTGGTGCTGGTGAATGGAGCCACGGGCGCCCAGGAGCGGCTCAGCGCCCCCCTTGTGGTGCTGTGTGCCTCCACTATCGAAACCGTGCGGATCCTGCTGCACTCCAGTGAGGCCCACCAGAGCGGCGGGCTGGTCGATCCATCGGCAAGCCTGGGGCGCCACCTGATGGATCACATCTCCAGCAGTCGCTTCTTCTCCATTGCCGGGGTTGGCCCGCCGCAGGAAGAGGTGGAGCTCTCAGGAGCCGGCAGCTGCTTCATTCCCAACACCGTCAACCTGGAGCCGGGCAGCGAAAGCGACTTCCAGGGCGGCTACGGCCTCTGGTGCGCCCTGCAGCGCTTCGACCCGCCCAAGCTGCTGCAGCGGCGCCGCGGCGAGGCGGTGGGCTTCCTGATCGGCCACGGCGATGTGCTGCCCGATCCGGCCAACCAGGTGACCCTGAACACCAACCAGCTCGATGCCTGGGGGTTGCCCACGGTCCATATCAACTGCCGCTGGGGCGCCAACGAGCACCGGCTGCTGGCCCACATGCACGGCCGCATGGAGGCCGTTGTGGCCGCCGCAGGCGGCCAGATCCGCCCGATCGAAGAGCTGTTCGTGCTGCCCCTGCTGGAGCCCTGGCTCCGCACCAGCCTGGCGGTGAGCCCGGGGGCCCCACCCCCCGGTTACTACATCCATGAGCTGGGAGGGGCCCGCATGGCCGCCACTGCCGAGGGGGGGGTGGTGAATCCGCTCAACCAGTGCTGGGGGGCGGCGAACGTGCTGGTGGTGGACGGGGCCTGCTGGCCGCGGGCCGGCTGGCAGAGCCCCACACTCACGGAGATGGCGATCACCTGGCGGGCCTGTGAAGCGGCCGCAGAACGGCTGCGCCACGGGGGTTAGGGGCCCGGGCGCCCAGGCCGCTCGGCAATCCTGTGTCAATCGCCACAATCGATCCCGGCCGGGCTGCGCACAATGACTTGGCGACCTCTAACAGGGTCGGGCAAGGGAGAATCAGGCGGAGGTTGGCCCCTCTGCCTTTTTTTTGGCCCGTCTTTTTTTTGGCCCGCCAGCTTGGCGCTCTGGGCTCAGCTGTTGAGGGAAAACCCGTTTAGGTAGTGCTGGGCGACGTTTTGATCGCTGCAGCCGTTCTGAAATAGAAAGCTGGCCAGGGCCGAAGAAATCAGCCGGTATTGGTCCCACTGGGGATGCTGGAGCAGAAATTCCTTCATGCCCTCGAACAGAACCTCAGGCACCTCCGCCTCCAAGCTGACGCTGGAGGCCTCCTGCTCGATGCCGGGCTCCATGCAGCTTTCTATGCAGCTCTCCATGCAGCGTTGAAGGTGGAGGCGTTCAGTGCTCATCGGCTGGGGAGGGCCCGCTGCTGTGGCTTAAGTACGCCACAGGGAAGGGGGGTCGGTCAAATCGCGCCGCCTTCGCCAAACCCATTCCAATCCGGATTGAGATTGCCTGTGCTGACGGTCTCCTGCGGGAGCTGACGCCGCCGCAGTAGCGGGGTGGGATAGCGGGACCCCGGGCTGTCAAGGGCAAGCTGAACCTTTGGCTGATTTCCCCAGCGGCAAGACCCCACGGGCAACCTTGGGCGCTTTTTTGTGGAAAAACCCCAGCAAAACTGGGGAAAAGGGGGGCAAAATGGGGAAAGATGCCATTGATCAGCAGAGCTTATGCGCC
>NZ_JAGQCQ010000164.1:0-8042 GCF_024346275.1 Cyanobium sp. BA20m-p-22 | reverse complement strand
TCGTGGTGCTCGCGGTGATAGCCGAAGTGGAAACAGGCCAGCAGGGAAAGCCAACTGGGCAGGTTCAGGCTGTCTGGCCTGGCACGACAGAGGGGAGCCCGCTGGCCGCGATGGGGCAGGTAGGTGCCTATCAAGAAAAGCTGCAGCGAACTGAGCAGCAGGGGCAGGGGACAGAACAGCAGCACGTTGATCCAGCCGGTGGGACTGAAGGCTGAGGCGATCAGGGCCAGCAGCACCCAGCCGCCCAGCAGGCGCGTCATTTGCCAGGGGGTGAGATAGCCGGCCATGAAACGGCCATACCAGCCCCACACCCCCGCATGGGGGTCGGCATGGAAATCGGGATCCTCCGCACTGGCCGGCGCCTGGTGATGGCTTCGGTGGTTATGCCGGCAGGGTCCATAGGGCAGCGCCGCATAACAGGCCAAAGCAAGGGCCCCGATCCGATCGTTCCACTTGCCCCCCCCGGTCAGGAGCACCCCATGCATGGCGTCATGGCCAACGATGAACAGTCCCGTTTGCAGCACGGTGCGGCCCACCAGGGCAGCGGCCAGGGCCAGCCAGGAGACCTGGCCCAGATCGAGACTGAGCAGGCCGACCAGGGAGGCCAGCCAGCCCAGCATCAGCCCAGCAGCGAGCAGAAGCCCAGTGCGGCTCGGGTTGCTCAACGGCCAAACTTGAGCAGCTCGGCGGGAGATGCCAGCAGGTCGATCGCCACGAAATAAATCTTGCCGTCGGGGTTGAGCAGGAAGCGCCAGGCCACATTCATGCCGATGCCGGCACCGAACCAAGGGGTTTGCACCTTGCCGGTGACCTTGATCTGGGTGAAGTTGCCCTCGGTGGGCTCGGCGAAACCCCGCTCGGGCAGCAGGCTGAGATTCTGGCAGTCTTCAGTGAAGAAGCGCAGTACGTTGTCGCGGCCGACGATCGGCTTCTGGAAGGGGGGCTGCAGGGCACCGTCGGGCAGGAACAGCTCGATCAGATTTTCGAAGTCGTTGGCATTGAGCAGATCCATGTAGCTGTTCACAGTGGGGTTGATCACCCCCTCGATGAACACCTTCTTGCGCTGGGCCTCCGGGGTGGGAGCGGCAATCGGCTCCATCACCCTCTGACCCTCGCCCTTGGCGGGGTCGTAGCCCATGTCCACCACGAAATTGCGCAAAAGGGTGATCTGCTGCCCCTGGTCGACACCCTTGACGGAGCTCAGGACGGCCGATGCGTTGGCCGAAAGCTGGTAGCCGTCAGGGATCGGGGCGACCAGACCCGCTGCCATCCACTCACCCAGCTGATACCAGAAGCCCAGCTTGATGTTCACCGACCAGCAGGCGTAGGTGCGGCTGACGGCGGTGTCGGCGCGGTTGGCGAGGTCACACATGACCTGGCTCTGTTCACTGAAGGACATCTCCTTGATCTGGTTGAGCACCGGTTCGGCAAACTGCATTCGAGCGGCACCGGGGGCAGCCACGGTGATGGTGTTGCCCATCTCGAGATAGGCATACCAGATCAGGGCCAGTTGGTCTTCTGCGTTCAGCAGCCGGAAGCGGGCTGTGATCGCCGGCACCACGTCGGCCGACATAGTCTCTGGGAAGATCTGGGTGGCCTTCTCAAGCGTGAACATGCGCTTTCAATCCCAATTGTTAAGGAACTTTGCAGACTCTAGCTCCTTGGCGAGCGGTTCGATAATCCGCCTCCCATAAGCCGACCCGCCCCATGACTCCGCCCAGTCCTGCCCCCGTGCCGGTGCTGAGTGAGGCCGAGCGCGACAAGCTCGACCGCTCCGACGACGCCCTCTTCTACGCCGAACCCCGCTTCGTACAGCACCTTGATGCCAGCTTCCGCCAACGGCTGACCCTGCTCTACCGCCAGCGCATTCCCGCCTGCGCAGTGGTGCTCGATCTGATGAGCAGCTGGGTCAGCCATCTGCCGGATGATGTCAGCTACGAGCAGGTGATTGGCCATGGGCTCAACGCCCAGGAGCTGGCAGCCAACCCCAGGCTTGATCGCCACTGGCTGCAGAACCTCAATACCGACCTGAACCTGCCCTTGCCCGATGACAGCGTGGATGTGGCGCTGATAGTGGCCGGCTGGCAGTACCTGCAACATCCGGAAGCCATAGCCAGCGAGCTGCTGCGGGTGGTACGTCCCCGCGGAGAGCTGATCGTGGCCTTCAGCAACCGGATGTTCTTTCAGAAGGCTCCCCAGATCTGGGCTGATGGCAGCGACAGGGACCACCTGGCCTATGTAGAGCGAGTGCTCCTGGCCCAGGGCTGGCCCAGGCCGCTGCAGGTTGCGGAGGAAACCCGGGCGCCGGGCCCTCTGGGGTGGATCGGCGGCAAAGGAGATCCGTTTTTTGCCCTGATAGCCACAAAAAGCTGAGCCAAGCAAAAGCCCCAGCGGGATACCCGCCGGGGCTCAACCAGGCCTCAATTAGGGCTTAGGTCGGGCTAATTCAGCCCAGACCTAGTTGGCCGAGGATGCCTTGGCCGGTAAGGACTTCAGTGCCGAGGCCGATGACGAAGCCGAGCATGGCCAAGCGACCATTCCAGGTTTCAGCGAAGGCA
The DNA here is from genome assembly GCF_024346275.1 of Cyanobium sp. BA20m-p-22. Lineage (NCBI taxonomy): Bacteria > Bacillati > Cyanobacteriota > Cyanophyceae > Synechococcales > Prochlorococcaceae > Cyanobium > Cyanobium sp. BA20m-p-22. The sequence continues at coordinate 5,484 of NZ_JAGQCQ010000164.1, read as the reverse complement.
ACGAAACCGAAACGGGTGGTGGAATCAGACATGATTTTTCGTTGGTTACGAAACTTGAAGAGACTGTAACAGATCTTGAAGCAAGGGTCGCCCAGCGGTCCATAAGCCTCTGCCGCCAGCGGCCCTGGGATTGATCACCACTGCTGAGCAATGGGCTTTTCCCCACCTCGACACCCTTCTCCCCAGCTCCAGCCTGGCTTTTCCCCAGGGCAGCGGTGGCGGATCGGCTTCTGCAGCAGGCCTGCTTCGGCGGCCCAGGGGAAAAGGCCGCCCCCCTTGACGGCACCGCTTGAACGACTTCCGGCCCCAAGCCCTGGCACCAGAAAGCCCAACAACAGGATGGGGACCCTGCGGGTCTTACCAGACCCACCCCCTGGAGCCACCTTTGACGGATCCGGCGGTGCCGTGGGGTGATGGAGCTCCAGTCACTGGCTCCATGCTTCAGATCCCAGATCACGCACCCAGCTCCGTTTCCGTCGAGAACCAGTTTCCCGAGGACCTCTACGACGCCATGCGTGAGTTCGTGCGGATCCACCCCCAGTGGGACCAATACCGACTGATGCAGGCAGCCCTGGCCGGCTTCCTGTTCCAACAGGGTTGCCCCGATCGGGCCGTCGCCCGCCACTATCTCGATGGCCTGTTCCGCCGCCAGGACCCCTCGGCCTGCCAAAGCGAGCGCTGACACCGAGACTTCCCTAGCATTGACGCACGTCCATGGCCGCAGGGACCCCGGGGGGAGAAGCACTATTGGTGGCCATCGGGGCCGTTCCCGGGGCCTGGTTGCGCTTCCGGGTAGTAGATCATCTCGAGCCGGTGTTGCCCCGAAGACACTGGGGGACCTTCGGCGTCAACGTCATTGCCTGTTTTGCCCTAGGCCTGATGGTGGGCCTGGAGCAGAGCTGCGGCGAGGGATCTCGCCGGCTGCTGCTGCTGCTGGGCACGGGGTTCCTAGGCAGCTTCAGCACCTTCTCCACCTTCAGCGCCGAACTGCGCCATGAGTTGAGGTCCCGTAACTGGCGCGAAGCGGCCGTGCTGGCTGGCGGATCGGTGGCCGGCGGCCTGTTGGCGATGCTGCTGGGCCTCTCCTTGGGAGCAGGAGCATGAGTGGGATAAAGGATGGAATAGGTGGGATCCCAGCGCGGAGCCTGCACGGCGACCTGCGCGATCTGGGCCTGGTGGCTGCTGGCGCCATCCCCGGCGCCCTGCTGCGTTGGCGCCTTGAAGGTATTGGCACCGCCGGGGTGGGTGGCCTGCGCGGCCTGGTGGCGGCCGACTTCGTCGCCAACATGGTGGGCTGCCTGTTAATCGGCGTGGTGCTTGCCCAGGCAAACCGGCGCAAACGGCTGATGTTGTGGGCCGGTATTGGCTTTTGCGGATCGCTCACCACCTTCTCCTCCTGGATGCTGCAGCTGGCCCGGGCCCTGCTGGCCGGCCATATCTGGGCAGCAGGGCTGGTACTGCTGGCGAGCCTCTGCGGCGGGCTGGCGCTGGTGGCCCTGGGTTACGCCATCGGCAGCAGCTGGATCACTGCCGCCAGCGCAAAACTGCCGCCGCCGCCAGCCCCAACAAAAGGGGGCCCTCCCCCCATCGGTCGTAGGGGGTGAGTGAGCGCAGACGCGGCAGCTCGAATACGCCGCTGGCGGCTCGGCCAGCTGGCAGGGCGGCGATGACCTTGCCGCGGGCATTCACCAACAGGCTCGGCCCCGTATTGGCCGCGCTCACCAGCCAGCGCCCCGTTTCAATCGCCCGCAGCTGGGCTAGGGCCTGGAACTGCTGCTGGAGCATCGCCGGGTAGGGATCCAGATTGGCACTGGCTAGCAACCAGCCGCCCCCGTTGCGCACGGCCGTCGCCAGGGCAGCGCCATCGGAGAGCTCGTAACAGATGGCCCCGGCGATGGGACCCGCCGGCCTGGGCAACAGCCTCGATGCAGCTCCGGGCTGGAGGCCACCCACGGCGGAGAGGCCGCTCCAGCGCCCCACGCCCGCGAAGGGCACCCATTCGCCCAGGGGCACCAGCCGGTGCTTGTCCAACCAGCTGCTGGCCCGGGCCTCCCCAGGAGCAAATCGCAGCAGGGCACTGCGTTGTTGCGGTTCGGCCGCCACCTCTTGCCAGCGGAAGCCCCCCCCGATCAGCTCGACCGCTGGCTGGGGAGAGAGCTCAGGCTCCAGCCCGAGGGCGCCCTCGGGCAAGAGCACCAGATCCACCCTGCGCTGCGCTGCCTCAGCCAGGGCAGTCGCCAAGCGCTGCTGCAGGCGCACCTGTTGAACCCACTGGAACTTCTGGCGGGTAGGGATGGCCGGCTGCAGCACCAGCACCCGTTCAACCTTGCGGCCATCACCGGGCCCAGGGCCTGCCTTGGGCGCCAGGGGAAGCGCCAGCAGGGCAGCCGCACCCAGGCCATGGCTGATCAACACCGCAGCGGCGCTGGCCGCGATCCAGCCCGCCCGGTCGGGCCCACTGCAGCAGCGCCACAGGCACCAGCCCAAAAGCAGCTGGACCATCGCCAGTAGGCCCATGCCCCCCAGGCTGGCCAGCCCGGCCAGGGCCCGGTCGCCGGGCAGGGCTACCGCCCCCACGCCCAGCCAGAACAAAGGCCCCTTGGCCAGCAACACCTCCACCAGCCCCCAGAGGCCGCTGAGCACCAGGGCACTGCTGAAGCGGCGGGGATTGAGGCGGCGTGCCAACCCCACCCAAAGGGCCACCAACAGGGAGGCGGCCGCCGCACAACTGAGCAGGAGCAGCCAGGCCAGGGGCAGGCTCAGGCGGGCCGGCACACCGATCCAGTCGAGGGGATGGAGGCCCAGCAACCAGCGGTGACTCACCAGCACCGCCGCCGCGCCCCAGAGGGCCCCACCCCAAACCCCATGGGCCAGGCCCGGCAGGGCCCAAAGCGGCAGCAAAGCCAGCCATAGCAATGGCGGCAGGCCCAGGGGGGGAAGGGCCAGACCGGCGAGCAGACCCGCTGCTCCGGCCAGCCACCACCGGCCTAGACGGTTATTGCCCATAGCAGCAGACTTTAGGAAGGGCCAGGCTTAGCCAGGAATGTTGCCGCCATGGATCCGAATAACCCGCTCCAACAATTGCTGCTGCGCGGCCTGGGCACCACCTCCCTGGTGTCAGAGCGGCTGCGTACGGTCACCCAGGCGTGGGTGCGCAGCGGCAAGCTCGACCCCAGCCAGGCCCCTGCCCTAGTTGAAGACGTGCTCAAGGCCCTGCGCGGCGAAACCCCCGAGCTCGAGCAGCAGGCCGAGCGCCAGCTGGAACGCAACAAGGACCAACTCCTGCAGGACCTGGGCCTGGCCCGCCAGAAGGAACTCGATGAACTGCGGGGCCGCATTGACCGGCTGGAGCGGGGCCTGCGCCAGCGTTCGGGAGCTGAGGGAGCATCCGAACTGGACATTCCCGACTGATCAGACGGCAGAATCGGGCTGATCCGCAGCTTCCCATGCGCGACATTTTGATCAGCTCCGCCGTGTGCGTGGCCTGTCTGCTGCTGGCCCTAGTGAGCCAGCTGGTCAACCCCACCACGGTGAACGCGGCCCCTGCCCCAGGATTTTTGGCTGCCCCCGAATCGCGCCCTGCGATCGGCAACAGCCGCCTGGAACTGGATCCTGACGACCCCAACCCCACCCTCTTTGCCATGGCCACCGACAACGACATCGCCCAGGCCGCCGGCCTGGGCGGCGAGCTCAACGCCCCCAAGGAGCGCACCAGCGCCAGTGGCCTTCGCATCACAGATCTGGTGGTGGGAGATGGGGCCGAGGCCACTAGCGGGCAAACGGTCGTGGTGAATTACCGGGGCACCCTGGCCAACGGCACCGAATTTGACAGCAGCTACGGCCGCGGCCCCTTTTCCTTCCCCCTTGGCGCTGGCCGGGTCATCCAGGGCTGGGATGAGGGCGTGGCCGGCATGAAAGTCGGCGGCAAGCGCAAGCTGGTGATTCCTCCCGACCTGGCCTACGGCGAGCGGGGCGCCGGCGGCGTGATCCCGCCGAACGCCACCCTCACCTTCGAGGTGGAGCTGGTGCGCATCGGCGGCTGAGCCCCAAGAGTCGATCGTTAGGATGGGGATTCCGGCTTTGCCTTCTCCCCATCCATGGCCCATACGCTGCCAGCGCTGCCCTACGGCCTCGATGCGCTCGAGCCCAACATCTCCCGCTCCACCCTCGAGTTTCACCACGGCAAGCACCATGCCGCCTACGTGACCAACTTGAACAATCTGGTGGCAGGCACGGATCTCGAGGCCAAGAGCCTGGAAGACACGATCACCGCCGTGGCCGGTGACGCTGGCAAGGCCGGCGTGTTCAACAACGCCGCCCAGGTTTGGAACCACAGCTTCTATTGGCAGTGCATGAAACCCGGTGGCGGCGGCCAGCCCAGCGGCGCCCTAGCCGAGAAGATCAACGCAGACTTCGGCAGTTTCGAAGCCTTCGTTGAGCAGTTCAAGGCTGCCGGTGCCACCCAGTTCGGCAGCGGCTGGGCCTGGCTTGTGCTCGATGGCGGCACCCTGAAGGTCACCAAGACCGCCAACGCCGACCTGCCCCTGGCCCACGGCCAGAAGGCTCTGCTCACCATGGATGTGTGGGAGCACGCCTACTACCTCGACTACCAGAATCGCCGCCCCGATTACATGACCACCTACCTCGAGAAGCTGGTGAACTGGGACTTCGTAGCAGCCAACCTGGCCACAGCCTGAGTCGCACCCATCTGACATCACCGCCTTACTGCGAGCCCAGCCCCCGGCGCCAAACCGGGGGCTTTTTGATGCAGCCAACGCATGGCTACCAAAACGACAACAGCTACCTTGCCGCAGCTGCGGATCAAGTGGCAGGGTGGGCGTCATCACAAGCCCCTCCGTTGTCCTTCACCGCCGACAACAGCCCTCTGCGGGATGAATTCTTGGGAGCCCTGGCGGCCCTGGGGGGCTCCGCCGGCAACGGCCGCCTGCGGCGAAGTGCTCGAGTGGGATGAGGCCACCTACAACGCCGTCAAAGCCGAGCTGCTGAGCCGCCGGCTGATCGTGCCCGGCCGGTGCCGTGGCGGCTCGGTGGCCCTGGCTGATGGCTCGTCGGCTCCCCGCACCCGCGCCCCCAACGGTTCCCGCGCCGCCACCTCCAGCAGCACCACCCCCAGCTCCTTAGAGCAGGCGTTCCGCGCCATCGACGACTGCCTGCGCAAGGAGGCCGGCTGCGGCACCGAGCTCGACTACACCGAGCAGACCTCCTGGCTGCTGTTCCTCAAGTACCTCGACGGGCTCGAAGACGACAAGGCCGCCGGTGGCCGCCCTGGAGGGCCGCACCTGTACACCCATCCTGGAGGAGCCCTACCGCTGGAGCCGCTGGGCGGCGCCGAAGAACGCCAGCGGCCAGCTGGATCACCACGCATCCCTCACCGCAGGCGTCATTCGCGACATGGTGACCAGGGTGCCCAGCAAGATCTAAGTGTCCTCGGGCCGAAGGGGCAATACACGGTTTCCGACATCA
>NZ_JAGQCQ010000163.1:0-8092 GCF_024346275.1 Cyanobium sp. BA20m-p-22 | reverse complement strand
AACCCTCTGCTGCTCGTCCCAGAAGCCTCTTTGGCCCATACTAGGGATGCAATTAACTATCCAAATTATAAGCTATTGCCGCCTCAACGCAAGGGCTGATCGTATTTTTCGAGGTGCCCTATAACAACATGGTCTCTTTAGATCAGAATGTATCCGGCAGCGAGTCTGCGGAGTTCAGCATCAAAGGCACCATCGCCTCTACTAATGTCAATGAAATTCAGGATGATTATCGCTGGATGGAGCCCTATCTGGTGCAGCTATCGCCCTTTGAGCGTCAGGTGTTGGATCTTCGTTTCTCCAACGACCAATCCCATTCCCTGGTCGATATTTCCAGGCTTACTGGCAAAACCAGGCACCATATCCAGGCAGCGGAGGGTCGCGCCCTCAGCAAGCTGAGGCGAGACCTCCTACCGGTCCTAGAGCCCTGTTGAAGGGCCCTGCTGCTCGTCAGGCGAATAGCGCGAGAATCTGCTGGGTTAGCAGCAGGCTGAGCAGGGATGACCCCAGCATCACCATCATCCAGGGCAGCACCCGCCATGCCCCTTCCAACACCGCATCATTGGCATAGGAGAGGATTGCGATGATAACCAGGAGTTGGTTGCCCTGGAATGGCAATGCTTCCATTCCCAGCTGGATGAAGATCAGTTCCATCCCCCATACGTAGCCGATGCTTAGCAGCAGGGCCGCCACATAGCGCTGCAGTCCGATGATCAAACTATGCCGCATTAACCAGCGAATGCCCGTTTCCACCCCCAGGCAACCAAAAACAAACAGGCCTGCGCTCAGGGGCTCCAGCAGCAACGCGGCTGCGATTGGCGCCACCATATATCCACCGGGACGCATGCCCGTGCGCCTGTAGAGGAGAGATCCTACCAAAAGTGCCAATAGGAATTGAAGCAGTTGGGCCCTCAGCTTGAGTTTGTCGGTGTGAAGATAGAAGTGGCTGAGTTGATCGAAATCAATGTGCAGCAGTGTTGTGCTGAGCCACACTAATAGGCCAGTCGATAGTGCTGTAATGGCCGTGACTGCCAGCAGCCCGCCCATTACCGGCTTGAGGCCCTGGCGATGAAGATTGAATGCAATCACGCCTGGGAGGAATGTGCCCGTAATACTGTCAATTCAAGCCGGCAGAAGGCCGGCTTGAATTAGCAGCCAGGCCACTGGTGTGCTCAGCAGGAGTGACAGGGTTCCAAGGATGTACATCGGCTCCCTGCGTTGATATTCCGCCCGCTCCAGCCAGCGCTGATAGATCGCCTGGGTAATTCCAGATATCAGCAGAATGGCCAGGCCCCAGGGTGGGGAGAGCAGTAGCGCATTGAGCAGGAAGCCGGGCACAACTACCCCGCCTGGGATCACTCCGCGGCGATCTTTCCAGGCCATGGCGATGAGCGCTCCAATTGCCAGGCTGAAACGCTCTATCTCGGGCGTGTTGAGTATCAATGGTGATCACCCATAACATGCAGTAGCCGTTCAGCCTGGGCGGTGTGGATGTTCACCGTGCCAATTAGCAGTAGGGGCCTGGTTGGGTTGCTGGCTTCCAGGATCTGAGCTAGAAGTTGCTCGCCGCTAGCCTCCCGTAGCGAACTGCTGTTACCTAGGTTGATGACTGGCCATTGATGTCGTGCCAGCACCTGGTTCACCTCGGCTTCGAAATCGCCGAAGCTCACCACCAGATCAAACGCCAGCTGTACCGCTAGTTCGGCGAAGAGCTCAACCCTGGTCTGCCTGTCGCGGCGGTTGTTGAGGATTACAACGCGCTGGTGCTTGGGATGGAGTACAAATAGCCGCTCACAAAGATCCACGAAGCTTTCGCGATCGTTTACTGCGAATAGATTTGCCCAGGTGATGCAGTGCCCTTCTCGCTCCACCTGCTTTAGCCCGAAGGCCCCTGGATCGGGCTGGGCCCTCTGCATGGCCTGGAGAGCCTGCTGCCGATCCAGGCCCAGCCGATCGGCCACTAGGTAGCCAATTGCCACATTCGCCTCAATTGCGAAGTGGTTGAACCCCGCCAGGCTTTCGGAGTTCACACTGGCTGGATCTGCAACTAGGAGATTGGAACCTCGTTTGGCTGCCTCCGCACGCAGAATCTGCTGGAGTTCCGGATCCTCCTCGGCCGTGATCAGTAGGCCATCTTTTGGGGTAGCCCGAGCCAGGGAGCGGGCGATCTGGGGTAGGGTTTCACCCAGGTAATCCATATGATCAAGGCGCACGTTGGTGAGGATTCCCAGCTGTGAGCACATAACTTTTTGCTCTAACCATTCGCCATAGAGTGGATTGACGGCCATGCACTCGATCACGGCGGCTTCAGCCCGTTGCCTGCTGAATTTCCAGAGGATCGGCACCTGTTCATTCACATTTGGGAAGCCCCGGCGGCCGAAGTCGAAGTCTTGGCCATCCGGTTGCAGGATGCGGGCCGCACTGCCTGTGGTTTTACCGAAGGTGCGATAGCCGGCTGCTCGAAAGATGGCCGCCACGTAGCGGGTCACCGTTGATTTGCCTCGGATGCCGTTGACGTGCACTCGCCAGCCGATCCGATCCCGTGCCTGGCGGAAGCGCCTGGCGTGCCGGATGGTGATGCCTCCATAGACGATCAAACACAGCCCGTAGAGCAGATATGCAGTCACTAAATCCGACATCTAGCACCCCCATAGTTCCCGGCTACTCATTCGTGGGTGAACGATGTTTCGTAATTGGCGTGATTACGCGGTGTGTGTGCTGCACTGTTCCGCAATTTGGCGGCTGGGAACGTCGATTCGGGCGATCCGGCGCAGCATGAACTTGTCGAATAGGGATCTCAGTGGAGCAGCGGGGTATGACAGCGCCATGGCGACTTGTGGTCTGCCTGGCGCTATTTCTTCCCCTCCTTGCTTGCCAGGGCAGGCGCACTGGGGCTTTTGACGGCGCTTTTCTGGAGGGAAGGGTGCTCGATCTGGAAGGGCGACCTCTTCGAGGTGTTGAGCTTGAGTTGGCCAAGCGCCGAACCCGCAGTGGGGCCGATGGCGCCTTTCGGCTGCCTTCACCGCAACAGCCGGCCTGGCTGCAGGCTCGCTTGGCTGGTTATCTGCCGGTTTTGCGACCGGTGCTGCCGGGTAAGCCGCTGCTGCTTCGGTTGGGCCGGGAAGACGGCAAGACGCTAGTAATCCGTGCCGCCGGCGACGTAATGGCGGGCCGTCGTTTTTACACCCCTGAGGCCGGTTCGCCCCAGCCCCCCCTGCTTGCCCATCCCGACTTTGGCCATGGCCACAGGCGCCTGCTGGAATCGATCAGCCCCCTGTTGCGCCAGGCGGATCTCACCCTGGTGAACCTGGAATCCCCCCTGCTGGCAGACCCGGTGGCTGAACGGCGCGGTTTGCGTTCGCAGCGCTTCCATCCCAGTAAGGATTTTGTCTTCGCCAGTGCCCCTGGACTAGCTGGGGCCCTCCGCCAGGCCGGGGTGGACGTGCTGGGGTTGGCCAATAACCACATCTATGACGCGTTTGAGCCTGGGCTGCATTCCACCCTGGCAATTTTGCAGCAAGCTGGATTTCGGCCAGGGGTGGGCTATTTCGGGGCCGGGGACACCCCGGATCAGGCCTGGCGCCCGGCCGTTCAGCGGGTGCGCGGCATGACGATCAGCACCCTTGGCTGCAACACCATCCATGGAGCCCAGCACCCCTGGAGTTACGTGGCTTCCGTTGAACAGGCCAAGGGTGGGGCGGCCCTGTGCGAACCAGCGCGGCTTGCCGCCGCGATCCGCGCTTCTCGCCGGCGCGGCCCGGTCATCGTGATGGTGCACGGCGGCAATGAATACCAAGCGGAGCCCACCACCCCTGTTGCTGAGATGGTGCAGATCGCCCGCCTCTCTGGCGCCAGCTTGATCCTCAACCATCACCCCCATGTGATCGGCGGTCTGCGCTGGGATGGCCGCAGCCTGGTGGCCGACAGCCTGGGCAATTTGTTGTTTGATCAGACGCTGTGGCCCACGTTCCCCTCCCTGCTGCTGGAGGTGCAAATGAGCCAGGGGCGGATTTCGCGGGTCATCGGCTATCCCCTGCTGCTGCAGGGCTATCGCCCCCATCTGGCGGTGGGCGAGTTGGCCGATTGGATTCTCGCCGATGTGGCCTACCGCCAGCCGGGCCCGTGGCTGATCGAGTCTGGTCTGCTCGTGGCTGATCTCAGCGGGCGGGCCGTGGAGCATCGCCGTTGGCAGCAGCTACCGGCGTTGCCTCGGGCCCAGGCTCCAGCCGCGCCTCTCTGGAAGCTGCCCTCCGGCACCCGTTTCTGCGGCGAGCGGGGGATGTCAGGGCTGGAGTTCGGCCGAGATCTGATCGGGGTAGGCAGGTTTGAACAGGAGCTGCTGGGTAGCGATGCCGCTGCTGGGCCGGGCGGCCTCTGGCGGCTGGCCCACAGTGATCAGCAGTTGCGCCCTGAGGCCGCCCATCGGGGCCGTTTCGGTGTGCGGCTGCAGCGCCATGCCAGCCAGCGTCAGCCCGTGCTGCTCCAACCGCTCCATCGCCTGCCGGTTCGGCCCGGCCAGCGCCTGTCGTTTTTGGGCTGGATCCGCGGATCGGCGGGAGCGCGGCCGCGCCTACAACTGAGCTGGTACAGCAGCCGGCGTGGGCCATCCCAGGCCCGGCTTGTGCAGCCGCTGCTGTTAAACAGGGCCCAGCACTGGCAGCCGCTGCAGCTGGATGTGGTGGTGCCAGAGCATGCGGTGGCCGTAGGACCGGCGATCGCCCTGGATCCCCCCCGGTGGGGCAAGACCCACCTCGATCTGGATGATCTGGAGCTTGTGCACTGGCAGGCTCCTGGCTTGGGCAAAGGAGGTGGTTGGCTACGGGCCCAAGCTGGCGGCAGCGTTTGCCTGAGTGACACCACGCTGCCTGGTGCCCCCCGCGCCACTGCGGCCAAGGCCATGCTGCAACCCTGGCCAGGCGGTGGCGCGGGAGTTTCTTTGGCCCCCTAAATGAGCGCGTTTCAGCCCCCTATTCGCTGAATCCTGCAGTTAGTTTGCCGCGAATCACCTTTTTCCCCGTTCGGTTGAAGGCTGCATCTCTACGACTAAGGGGACCCTGAATGCCCGACTTGTCTGATGGTTCAGCTAAGGTTTATCGAGGTGATGCGGCTGCCGCGCTGGGCGCTGATTTCAGCTAGCGCCTTACTGGCCTTCGCTCTCCTGAGGGCGACGCACAGCACCTGGGGAACCATTCGCAGCGATCAGGCACGTCTGCTGGTGCCCTCCCTACCGGTTGTTCCCGCTGCCCAACCGGTAGTGGCGCTGGAGTATGGGCGGCTGGGGCGGATGTTCGTGCGCGAAGGTGCGGCGGTCGCCCCTGGGGATCCGTTGTTTTCTCTACATCGCGACCCCCAGATCGATCAGGAGCTGGTGGATCGGGGCATTGCCCGTGATCTTGGCGATGTAAACGAGCAGATGCGTGATACCCGTCGGGAGATTGATTCGCTCAGGCAGCGGTTGGTGATGGCCCGTGCCTTGCCCATATCACTACTGGATCAACAGATTCTTCTTGCCCGGGGCCGTTTGCTGCGGCGTGAACAGCTTGGGAATTAGGGGGGGGCGAGTCGGGATCTGGTGGATGAGTCGCGCGAGCGACTGCTCAGGCTCCAGCAGGAGCGGCTTGAGCGCCAGCAGGAGCACCAACATCTAGAAGGCCTTCAACGGCTGCTGCTTCAGCAGCAGCAAAGCTGGCGGATGCTGAGCCTGCGACAGGATTCGCTGCGACGCCATGATCTGGAGCGTCGTGAGGCATCGCGGCGCCATCCCCAGCTGGATGGGGAGCAGCAGGCCCGCCTCGACTACGCCACCTATCGCTCCCCGGGGCGTGGCGTGGTGCTGCGGCTGTTAAAACAGCCCGGGGATACTGTGCGCCCGCGGGAAACGGTGGCGATCTGGCAGCGGGAGCAGCAACCGCCCCAGGTGGAGGCGCTGCTGCCGGCCCAGGGGGCCTGGCTGCTTGCAACAGACCAGGCCGCCCGAGTGGAGGTTCCCTCCTTGCGCCAGTTTTATGAAGCCCGCGTTTTCAGCTGGAAACCCGCCGGCAGTGGGCTGTTGCAGGTGCGCTTAAACCTTGACAAGCTGCCAACGAGCGAGACCCGGCGGCTTCTGGCCCTGCCGGGCGAACCGGTGCGCGTTGAGCTCCCTCGCCAACTCAACTTAGTGCGTTGGCTGCAGACAGGTCGGCTCTCCCCTTCGTTGGCCCAGTGATGTTGCTGTTTCCCTTTGGGTTACTGCTGGCCGGGCTGCTGACTCCTGCTGTAAGTGCAGCCTCGCCGCATTTGCTCTGGGCCGAACGGCTGGTGCTGGATCTACGCCCGGAAGACAACAGCTATGGCGGTGCCCCCACGGTGGTGCAGTGGCGCGGTGTGGACGGTGCAACTCGCAGTAAGAACCGCAGCGTTTGCTCAAGTTTCATCACCGCGTTGTTTCGCCGTGCCTACGGATATGACTCCGACGAGGTGCGGCGTTGGCTGGGACGATCCACCCCCAGGGCGATCAACTACTACGAGGCGATTGCTCAGGCCAATCGCTTTCAGCCGGTGCGCGCCGTGGGGCTGATTCAACCGGGTGATCTGCTGGCGAGTCGCCAGCTCAATCCCACCTCAACGATCACGGGCCACACAATGCTCGCCCGCAGCCGTGCCCAGCCCTTGGCTGGATGCCCTGGCAGCGTCTGTGTTTACCGCCTGCAAGTGATCGACTCTTCACGCAGCGGCCACGGGGCGAATGACACCCGGCGCGGCTCTTCAGGGGTGGGTATGGGAACAATTCAACTTCAGGCCACGCGCCAGGGCTCCGTGCTGGCCTATCGCTGGAGCGAGCACAAGACTTCTCGATGGCGCCATGCAAAAGAGGAACCGCTGCTGATCGGCCGTTTCTGCGGCCTGCGCTGCCCGGCAGGTGGTTAGTCAGCCCCAGCAAAGCTGGGGCCGCTCATGCTCAGTTGGCCACTTTGAGGCGCGCTGCTTAAGCCCCCCGCTGCCGGCCATTGGGGTGGTTCCCGTCCCCTATCTGTCTGCTGAGCAGTTTGTGATTTCCGTCGCCGTTAGGAGCCTGGAATTGCAGGAAGGGCGGTCGGGCCCGCAGCGCTTCCTCCAGCAGAAAGGCACATAGGTTGGAGACGGAGCGCCCTTCCTCTTCCGATCGGCTCAGCAAGGCTTCATGAACGTGGTAGCTCAGGGTGATTGAGATGCGACGCGGTTGGCGCTGAAGAATGCGTAAACGATCATTCATGGAAAGGGCCTCTTGTTTTTGCTCTGAGCTCGGTGACTGATAGCTGGCAATCGGTGATCGGTGCCCGGTGTCAACTACGTAGGCGGGTCGCGTCAATTACGTAGGCGGGTAGGAGCCCCCACCCCCCTGCCATGGCAGGGGGGTGGGCCGCGCTTTTGCTGGGGCCGGTTGGCGGGTAATTGACGCCCGGTCAGGACGCCAAACGCCGTGCCCGTTTACGGCGATAGCTCTCGCCATTGATCTGGATGATGGTGCTGTGGTCCACGAGCCGGTCCACGGCCGCCACGGTCATGGCGCTGGTGGAGAAGACGTTCTCCCACTCGCTGAACGGCTGATTTGATGTGACCAGCAACGACCTGCGTTCGTAGCGGTGCATCACCAGCTCGAACAGCACCGAGGTCTCCGCCTCGTCCTTGCGCACGTAGCCGATGTCGTCGATCACCAGCAGGGCATAGCGATCGAGCTTGTTGAGCGCCTTGGCCAGGGCGTAGTCAGCTTTTGCCCGCTGCAACTCCTGCACCAGCGTGGTGGCGGTGAAAAACCGCGCTGAACGATCCAGAGCCATCAGGCTGCGGCAGATGCCGGCTGCCAGATGGGTCTTGCCGACACCACTGGGGCCAAACAGCAGCAGGTTCTCCGCCCGATCGATCCAGCCGCTGTCGTGGGCCAGCTGCTCGATCTGGCCGCGGTTCAGGTCGGGGATGGCTTCCCAGTCGATGTCGGCGAGGGTTTTGGGCACCGGCAGCTGGGCCTCATGCAACAACCGCCGCAGCCTGGCTTGATGCCGCTGCTGGTGTTCCTGCTCCGCCAGCACGTAGAGGTAGCTGGCTGGAGACCAGCCATCTGCTGTGGCCTGCTGCTCGG
>NZ_JAGQCQ010000162.1:0-8104 GCF_024346275.1 Cyanobium sp. BA20m-p-22 | reverse complement strand
GCCGATGTCGTAGGCCCAGCCATCGCCGCCCACCAGCCAGACGCTGGTTTTCACCAGGGCATCGGCCAGCTCCAGCAGCTGGCGGGCCTCGGGCTGCTCCATACCCGCCAAGCGCGCCTTGAGCTCGACCACCCGCTGGCGCTGCTCAACGATGCCGGCCTCATCGCCCTGGTCGGCGTTGCGCAGGGCCTCCAGCAAGGGGGGCGGGAACTCGGCAGGCTCAGGCTGGCCCGCCAACCGCTCCAGCAGATCGAGGGCCATCTGGCGCTGCTGGTCGCGCGCCACCCGCATCCCGTAGCCGAATTCGGCGTTGTCTTCAAACAGGGAATTACTCCAGGCAGGGCCCCGCCCCTCGGCGTTGGCGCTCCAGGGCGTTGTGGGCAGGTTGCCGCCGTAGATCGAACTGCAACCGGTGGCATTGGCAATCAGCATCCGATCGCCGAACAGCTGGGAGGCGAGCTTGAGGTATGGCGTTTCGCCGCAGCCGCCGCAGGCGCCGGAAAACTCAAACAGCGGCTGCTGCAGCTGCTGCTGGCCGATCTTGTGCAGGTTGAGCTCGGCGCGGGGCACCTCGCTCAGCTGCAGGAAAAAGTCCCAGTTGCCGCGGGCTTGCTCACGCAACGGCCGCTGCGGCGCCATGTTGATCGCCTTGCGCTTGGGCTCGCTGCGGTCGCGGGCGGGGCACACCTCCACGCACAGGGCGCAGCCGGTGCAGTCTTCGGCGGCCACCTGGATGGTGAAGGTTTGGCCGGCGAAGGCCGGATCGCGGGCGGGGGCGGTGCGGAAGCCCTCGGGGGCTGCAGCGAAGAGATCAGGGGCGCCCACCTTGGCGCGGATCACCGCATGGGGGCAGACCAGCACGCACTTGCCGCACTGCACGCACAGGTCTGTTTCCCACACCGGCACCGCATCGGCGATGTTGCGCTTTTCCCAACGGGCCGTGCCCACCGGCCAGGTGCCGTCGCAGGGCAGGGCGCTCACCGGCAGGGCATCGCCGCGGCGCTCCAGCATCGGCCCGATCACCTCGCGCACAAAATCGGGCGCCCCACTGAGCCGGTCCTCCCGCAATGGCTCCGGGCCGGAGCCGTCGAGGCTCGTCCAATCGAGGGGCACCAGGTGCTCGAGGCTGGCGTCGAGGGCCGCCAGATTCATCGCCACCACGGCCTCACCCTTGCGGCGGTAGCTGGTTTCGATCGAGTGGCGAATCCGGGCGAGGGCCTCTTGGCGCGGCAAGACACCGCTGAGGGCAAAGAAGCAGGCCTGCATCACCGTGTTGATGTGGGGCCCCATGCCCGCCTGACGCGCCACTTGGTAGGCATTGATCTGCTGCACCTGAATCCCCTTGCTGCGGATCTGGCTGCGCAGGGCTTCCGGCAGCCGCGCCCAGGTGTCTGCTGGCGCAAAGGGGCTATTGAGCAGAAACACGCCCCCGGGCTCGATGCCGGCCAGCAGATCGAAGCGCTCGACGAAATCCCACTGGTGGCAGGCCACAAACGTGGGCCGCTGGATCAGGTAGGTGGAGCGGATCGGCTGGGGCCCAAAGCGCAGGTGCGACACCGTGACCGAACCAGACTTTTTGGAGTCGTAAACGAAGTAGGCCTGGGCAAATAAATCGGTGCCCTCGCCAATGATTTTGATCGCCGCCTTGTTGGCCCCCACCGTGCCATCGGAGCCCAGGCCATAAAACACGGCGCGCACCTCAGCGGCGTCGGTATGAAAGGTGTTGTCGAGGGGCAGGGAGCGGTGGGTGAGGTCATCGTCGATGCCCACCGTGAAATGGTTGAGCGGGCGGGGCTGGCCAGCTGCCAGCAGGGGCCGCAAATGATCAAACACCGCCTTCACCATCGCCGGGGTGAACTCCTTCGACGACAGCCCATAGCGACCGCCCAACACCGCCGGCAGTGGTGCACCTCCATGCACCGCCGCCCACTCCTCGGCCAGGGCTGCCACCACATCGAGGTAGAGGGGCTCGCCGGGGGCGCCGGGCTCCTTGCAGCGATCGAGCACGGCAATCGCCCGGGTGCTGGCCGGCAGGGCCTCCACCAGCAGCCGGGCCGCAAAGGGCCGAAACAGGCGCACCTTCAGCACCCCCACCCGCTCGCCGGCGGCCTGCAGCGCCTCAGCCGTTTCCACGGCGGTCTCGCAGCCGGAACCCATCAGCACCAGCACCCGCTCGGCAGCGGCGGGGCCGACGTAGTCGTAGGGGCGGTAGCGGCGACCAGTGAGCTCGCCAAAGCGCGCCATCGCCTCGATCAGATGATCCGGGGCCGCGTCGTAGAAGCGGTTTACCGATTCACGCGCCTGGAAGTAGACGTCTGGGTTTTGGCTGGTGCCGCGGATCACCGGCCGATTGGGGCTGAGGGCGCGGGCGCGGTGGGCACTGATCTCCGCAGCGGGCATCAGCTCGAGCAGCTGGCCGTCGCTGAGCGGCTCGAGCTTCTGGATCTCGTGGGAGGTGCGAAAGCCATCGAACACATGCAGGAACGGCAGCCGGCTGCGCAGGCTGAGCCGGGCAGCAATGGCGGCAAAGTCGCCGGCCTCCTGCACCGACGCTGAGCAGAGAATCCCGCAGCCGCTGCCGCGGGTGGCCATCACGTCGCTGTGATCGCCAAAGATCGACAGGCCCTGGGCCGCCAGGGAGCGGGCGGCCACGTGCAGCACCGCAGGGGTGAGCTCCCCCGCCAGCTTGTAGAGGTTGGGGATCATCAACAGCAGCCCCTGGCTGGCCGTGAAGGTGGTGGTGAGCGCCCCGGCCTGCAGGGCGCCATGCACCGTGCCCGCAGCACCCGCCTCGCTCTGCAGCTCCACCACCGACGGCACGCTGCCCCAGAGGTTGGGCCGGCCCTCCGCGGCCCAGGCATCGGCCCACTCACCCATCGGCGAGGCCGGCGTGATCGGGTAGATGGCGATCACCTCATTGAGGCGGTAGGCCACCCGGGCCACGGCCTCGTTGCCATCAATCGTGAGCTGGGGGCTGCTCATGGCTCCTCAGCGGGATCGTCAGGGAGCACGACGCTTAGGGCCATGCCCACGTGCACCAGCACCCGATCGCCCACCGCCGCCTCCGGCAGGCAGGCCAGGCTCACTAGCTGGCGCACGCCACCGAAATCCACCTCGGCCTGGCGCCACAGCTCCGCATCAGGGCCGGCATCCGCCGACGAACCCCTGATCGACAAGATCAGGCCGGGGGTGGCCAGGCACATGGGTAGGCCTCCACGCTCTACTTCGTTATAGGCAGATCAGCCAGAGCTGCCCAAAGCTGGCCTATGGCCAGGCCGCCGTCGTTGCTGGGCAGCTGCTCGGCCCAGCGGGGCACCAGGCCGCCCCCCCGCAGGGCAGTGGCGGTGAGCTCCAGCAGCAGGCGGTTCTGGAAGCAGCCACCGGCCAGCAGCACCGTGGTGGCACCAAGGCGCCCAGCCGCCTCAGCCGCGGCGCTGGCCAGCCCGGCCGCCAGGGAAGCGTGGAAGCAGGCAGCGCTCTCCTGCGGCGCCACGCCCGCGTTCAACAAGCTGTGCAACAGGGGCTGCCAATCGAGCCAGCCAAGCTCGAGCCCAGCGGCCGGCAGCAGCGGCATGGGCGCCACCTGCGGAGGCGGGGCCTGCAGGGCTAGGCCCTCCAGCAGCAGCCCCGCCTCCCCCTCAAAGCTGCTGCGCTGGCACAGATCCAGCAGGGAGGCCGCCGCATCAAACAAGCGGCCAGTGCTGGAGCAAAGCGGGCTGTTACAGCCGCTGGCGATGGCCTGCAGCAGCAGCTGCCAATCGCCGGGGCTGAAAGCGGCCCGACAGCAGGCGGCCCCCGGATGGCCCAGGGCCTCCGGGCCGGCCGCGGCCAGCAGCCCCAGGGCGGCCCGGCGGGGTTCGGCCATGGCCCGCTCGCCGCCGGGCAGGGGAAAGGGGCGCAGGCAGGCCCAACGCTCAGCCCCGCTGGGCGTGAGCCAAAGCAGCTCGCCGCCCCAGAGCCGATGGCCACTCGCCTCGGCCGGCTCGCCATAGCCGAGGCCGTCGCAGGCCCACACCAGCAGGGGCAGCGGCAGGTCGTGCTCGGCCGCCACCGCCAGACCGTGGGCGCGGTGGTGCTGCACCAGCTGCAACGGCAGCCCCAGCCGCAGGGCCGCCACGGCGGCCAGCTGGTGGCTGGCGTAGCCGGGATGGCCATCGCAGGCCAGGGCAGCGAGCCCGGGGCCGGGGCGCTCCAGCAGCTGCTCGAGCCCCTCGCTCAACAGCTGCTGGGGCAAGGGCCCGGCCAGATCACCCAGCAGCGGCGCCAGCCAAACGCGGCCGCCGAGCGCCAGGGCCGGCGCACTTTTGAGATCACCGCCAAGGGCCAGGGCGGTGCCTGGCGGGGCCTGCAGAGCTAGGGCCTGGGGGGCGTAGCCGCGGGCCCGACGCAGCAGCACCGGCCGCCCTTCGATCACCTGCAGCACCGAGTCGTCGAGGCGGCGGACGATCGGGCGGTTGTGCAGCAGGAAGCCATCGGCGATGCCGGCGAGGCGATTGAGCGCCTCGGCTGGTTCAAGGCAGAGGGGCTCGCCGCTGCGGTTGCCGCTGGTGGCCACCAGGGGGCGGCCAAAACCCGTCGCCAGCAGCTGGTGCAACGGCGAAGCCGGCAACATCACCCCCAAAGCGGCGCTGCCGGGGGCCACCCCGGCGAAGGGCTGGCGCTGGTCTGGCCGCAACCGCAGCAGCACGATCGGCGCGGCCGGGTGCTGCAGCTGCAGCCTTTCAAGCTCAGATAGCTCCACCAGGGGAGCGATGGCCTCCAGATCGGCCACCAGCAGGGCCAGGGGCTTGGCCGGGCGCTGCTTGCGCTGGCGCAACCGGGCCACCGCCGCGCCGTTGCTGGCAGCCACCAGCAGCTGGAAGCCGCCCACCCCCTGCAGGGCCAAAATCCCGCCCGCCGCCAGCAGGGCCAGGGCTGCCCCCAGCGGATCCCCACCGCCGCCCCCGGCTCCCTGCCACCGCAACTGGGGCCCGCAGGCGGGGCAGCCGATCGTTTCGGCGTGGAAGCGGCGATCTGTGGGGTCGTCGAACTCCTTCTGGCAGAGGGCGCACAGGCGGAAGCCCGCCAGGCTGGTGTGGGCGCGGGCGTAGGCCTCGGCCGTGGCGATCGAATAGCGCGGCCCGCACTGGCTGCAGCTGATGAAGGGGTAGCGGTGGCGGCGGTTGGCAGGGTCGTGGAGTTCGGCCAGACAGGTGGGGCAGGGCGCCAGATCGGCGGCGAGGGCCGGGGCAATCAGGCCGGCGCCCAGGGGTTGGGCGCTGGCGGCGGCGATGCGCAGGCCAGGCGGCGCCGGAACGAAGGGCGGGAGCCACTCGGGCGCCAGTGGCTCAAGGGCGCCGGGGGGCTGCAACTCCTCGGGCAACCGCCGCAGCAGCAGCTCCAGCGAGCGGCGCTCCCCCTGCAACTCGAGCCTTACGGCGCCAGCGACGTTTTCCACCTCGCCCACCAGCTGCAACTCGGCGGCCAGGCGATGCACCAGGGGCCGAAAACCCACCCCCTGCACCACGCCCGAGCACCAGAGGCGCAGCCGGGCCGCGCTCATCGCGCCAGGGCGTTGATCAGGGCGTCGAGGCCGGCGCCGCTGCGGGCGGAGGTTTCCAGCACGCCGGCGTGGGGGGCGACCCGGGCGATGGCGGCGTGGGCAGCGGCGCGATCGAAGCCCACCGCCTCGGCCAGGTCGATCTTGGTGATCAGCACCAGATCGGCGCCGTGGAAGATCGGCGCGTATTTGAGCGGCTTGTCTTCGCCCTCGGTGGTGGAGAGCAGCACCACCCGCAGGCTCTCGCCGAGGTCGTAGGCGCCGGGGCAGACCAGGTTGCCGACGTTCTCGATCACCAGCAGCTCGAGCTGCTCAAGGCTGATGCCCTGGTGGTGGAGGCGATGCAGACCCTCGGCCACCATTGGCGCCTCCAGGTGGCAGGCCTGACCGGTGGTGATCTGCACCGCCGCCAGCCCGGCGGCCTGGAGGCGGCGGGCGTCGTTGTCGGTGGCCAGATCGCCCACGATCACCGCCAAGCCGGCGGGATCGAGGCGCTGGGCCAGGCCTTCGAGCAGGGCGGTTTTGCCCGAGCCGGGCGAGGAGAGCAGGTTCACCACCGTGACGCCTGCGGCTTGAAAACGCTGGCGCAGGCCGGCGGCATGGGCGTCGTTGCGCTGCAGCAGGGCCGTGTGCAGGGGCAGCTGGCGGGTTGGTTGTGACAGCGGCTCAGGCGCCGGCTGTCCGCAGGAGCAGTCGCGGCACATGGCAGCTAAGGGCAGAGGCCGTTTCCAGGCTAGGAACGCTGGACGGTGCGGACAGCGGCATCAATTGATGATCAAAATGGTGAGTTGAACGTGGTGCCCTGAAAGAATTCCGGATGCTCGCCACCGTCATGCAGCTCAAACAAGCCCTGCAGGCCCTGGTGCAGCGGGAAAGTGCCAGGCGCCTGGCCGCCCTCGGCGGCAGTGAGCCAAGCCTGGAGCCGATTCCCCGGCGGCAGAGCACCCTTTGATCCTCATCGGCGGCTTCAGCTAGGGCGATGCAACCGCTGCAGACGCAGCGAACTCACCAAGGCCACGGCCTCAAAGTCGGCATCAAAGCTCACCAGCACGGCATTGTGATGCAGAGCCACGGCGGCCACCAGCAGGTCGAGGCTCAGCACCGTGCGGCCGATGGCACGGCAGTCCTGGCCCAGCACAATCGCCTGCCTCCAGAGGTCTGGCGGCGTGGCCAAGGATGGCAATGTGGCGAACTGGGCCTCTAGCCGCTGGGCCTCGTCCGGTAGGGCCGAGCGCAGCAGCTCAAAGCGCACCGGCTCGGCGAGATGGGCCGCTGGATCGAGCACAAACGGGGCGATGAACTGCTTCAAGGCCAACGGGCTCCGGGCCCGGGTGAAGTCGATCCAGAGACTGCTATCGAGCAACAGCGTCATCGGGCCAGAGCCTGGTCGCGGTCGCGCTGTCGATCAGCCTCAAAACTATCCAGCTCCACCCCCCACTCGCCGCTGAGGAAACGCTGGGCGATGCGGGCGCGTCGATGCCGCTGCAGAGCCTCCTCCATCAGCAGACGAATGGCCGGACCTTTTTTGCGCTCACCCGTGAGCTCGAGGACTTCAACCATCTCCTCCTCGGAAAGCTCAACCGTCACTTTCATTATTTTGTCTTTTAATAATCAGATTTTGACATGGACATAGCAGGGAATCAAGCACCCTCACACCACCTCCAGGCTCAGCAGCCGCAGGTCGCGGCCACGCAGCAACTGACGGCTAATCGCACCACAACGGGGACAGTCGCAGCAGCCATCCAGGGCGGGGAAAGGGGCGTCGCAGGCGGAGCAATGGCATTCGGCCGCTTCGATCTCGATGCGCAGCTCGGCGCCAGCGGCGATCGTGCCGGCCATCACCACCGTGTGGGCGAAGCGCATCGCCTCCGGTTCCACCCCGGCCAGGCTGCCGATGCGCAGGCTGATCGCCGTGATGCGGGTGGCGCTATCGGCGTGGGCTGCCGCCAACGCCTGATCGCGCACCGCCTCCATCAGGCTGAGTTCATGCATGGCCCAGCAGGGTCAGGGCTTACGCGGGGGCACGGTCTGACGATCAAAACTCCAGGATGGGAGCCTACCTCAATTCATCGACCATACGGGTCCTTGCTTCGATCGTAAGGCCCAGCTCCCGGGCAATACTTGGACGGCGCTCCACCAACTCCTTAGCCGCTTCAGGGATGATCAAGATGACCTCGAGATCTTCAGTGGCATGGATAGCCACAGGACTGGGCCGATCATTGAACAGAGAAATCTCGCCAAAACAGTCTCCCTTCGATAGGGAATAGGCAATACGCCTATTCCCTAAACCATCGGGAACCGAGGCATCAGCCTTGCCCGCGATAATGAAATAAAGACCCATTACCCTATCTCCCTCTGCGTAAACCTTCTCACCAGCGGCATACGTATTGAGAACCGCATCCTTAGCCAAATCCCCAAACGACTCCACCTCAATCGCCTCCAATACGGGCATCTGCTGCAGGTCCTTGGAAAATTTGCTGACTCGCGCCAGATCCGTCGAAGCTGCTTCGACCTGATAAACCTCTCGAACGGGATAGGGAATTTTCAATCGATAACGCTGGTTGG
>NZ_JAGQCQ010000161.1:0-8139 GCF_024346275.1 Cyanobium sp. BA20m-p-22 | reverse complement strand
GGGTGCCGACCGGTCCGACCGTGCGCAGCATCGCCCTGCTGGCCGATGTGGTGTGTGAACTGCTGCTGGATACCGGTGTGAGCGACACCACGGCTGTGCGCGCCCCCTTCGAGCACCTCTGCCGCGGCCTTGGCGCCACCAACTTGCGGGCGCGATAGGGCTCCAGGTTCCATGCTGTTAAACCAGGCCCCGGCTTTTCTCCCTGTGCTGCCTCCAGTCAATTCCTCCCATCGCCTCGCGCTGGCCCCGATCGCCACCCCCAACCGGCTGCTGCTCGGCCCGGGCCCATCCAACGCCCATCCGACCGTGCTCGAGGCCCTGGCCCGCACCCCGATCGGCCACCTGGATCCCCTCTACATCGAGCTGATGGGGGAGGTGCAGGAGTTGCTGCGCTACGCCTGGCAAACCGACAACCGTCTCACCATTCCCATGAGTGGCACCGGCAGCGCCGCCATGGAGGCCACCCTGGCCAACACGATCGAGCCCGGTGAGAAGGTGCTGGTGGCGGTGAAGGGCTATTTCGGTCTGCGCCTGGCCGATATGGCCGGCCGCTACCGGGCCGAGGTGGTGACGATCGAGAAGCCCTGGGGGGAGGCCTTCAGCCTCGAGGAGTTGGAGCAGGCCCTGCTGAGCCACCGCCCCAAGATCCTGGCGATCGTGCATGCCGAAACCTCCACCGGCATCTGCCAACCCGTCGAGGGGATTGGCGACCTCTGCCGCAAGTACGACTGTCTGCTGCTACTGGACACGGTGACTTCACTGGGGGCGGTGCCGATCTACCTCGATGAGTGGAAAGTGGACCTGGCCTACAGCTGTTCCCAGAAGGGCCTGAGTTGCCCGCCGGGGCTCGGACCCTTCAGCATGGGGCCGCGGGCGGAGGCCAAGATGCTGGCCCGGCAGGGCAAGGTGCCCAACTGGTACCTCGATGTCAGCTTGCTCAACAAGTATTGGGGCAGCGATCGGGTCTACCACCACACTGCGCCCGTCAATATGAATTTCGGTCTGCGCGAGGCCCTGCGGCTGCTGGCCGAGGAGGGCCTAGAAGCGGCCTGGGCCCGCCACCGCAGCAATGCGGAGCGCCTCTGGGCAGGCCTGGAGCGCCTGGGCCTGGAACTCCATGCCCCCCAGCACCTGCGCCTTCCCACCCTCACCACCGTGAGGATCCCAGCCGGCATCGATGGCAAGGCCTTCAGCCTCCATCTGCTCAACCGCCACGGCATCGAGGTGGGCGGCGGTCTCGGCGCCCTCGCTGGCAAGGTATGGCGCATCGGCCTGATGGGCTACAACAGCCAGCCCGAAAACGTTGACCGCCTGCTCAACCTGTTTGAAAGCGAGTTGCCGGCGTTCCGGCCCGGGGCAGCCCTTGCTGGCGCCGCCGTTTAAACCACTCCCCCAGCTGGGCTGAGGCCTGCTCCGCCAGCAGGCCGCCGACCACCTCCAGCCGGTGGTGGGCACTGGCGTGGCTGGCCAGGTTTAGACAACCTCCCAGGGCCCCGCGCTTGGGATCGGCTGCGCCAAATACCACCCTGCCGACCCGTGCCTGCACTAGCGCCCCGGCGCACATTGGGCAGGGTTCCAGGTTGACCACCAGGGTGCAGTCGTTGAAACGCCAGTCGCGCCGCAGGCGTGCAGCCTGCCCCAGGGCGACCAGCTCGGCATGGCCCAGGGGCTCGCCTTCGTTTGAGCGGCGGTTGCTGCCCCAGCCAATGCACCTGCCGCCTCCATCTAGCAGCACTGCCGCCACGGGAATTTCGCCCCTTTCCCCAGCCCTGGCGCCCTGGCGCAACACACGCCCCATCCAGAGCTCCAGCAGCTCAGGCGGCGGTTTGTTTGCTGGTGGAACTGCCACTGGCAACTGCATGCGCGGTTCCCCCCCTTGTAGTCCACCTTCCAGGGGCCCCGCAGGTGAGAATGGGGAGATCTGTTGCTGACCCGTTGGCAAGCTCGCCACCTGCCCCGCAGGCGATCCAGCCCCTGCCCTTTGCCAGCCCAGAGCAACTGGATCCCCAGCTCCAGGACTTCCTGGAGCTGGCCTCGCGCCAGCTGTGCACCTGGCTGGGGAGTGCCAGCCAGCGTTCCCCCCTGCCGGGTCTGGGCGTGCTGCCGGCGGTGGAGCCCCAGGCCAAGGGCCTGGCGCCCGAGCTGCTCCTGGCCGATCTGCAGCTGGTGATGGATGGGGCCTACAACCCCAACCATCCCGGCGCCCTGGCCCACCTGGATCCCCCGCCCCTGGCGGCCTCCATCGCAGCCGAGCTGATCTGCGCTGGCCTCAACAACAACCTGCTCGCCGAGGAGCTCTCCCCGAGCCTTACCCGGCTGGAGCGCAGCCTCACCGCCTGGTTGGCCGGCCAGCTGGGCATGCCCCCGGGCAGTGGTGGCGTGGGGGCCAGTGGTGGCACCCTCTCCAACCTGATGGCCCTGGTTGCCGCCCGGCGCAGTCGGGGCTTGGCCACCGAAAGTCGGGCGGTGGTGGTCGCCAGTGCGGACGCCCATGTCTCGATGGCCAAGGCGCTGGCGGTGATGGGCCTGCCGCCCGAGGCCCTCTGCCCGATTGCGGTGGATGGCGCCGGCCGCCTGCTTCCCCACGCCCTTGAGCAGGAACTGGACCGGTTGGAGCGGGCCGGCCAGCCGGTAATTGCCGTGGTGGCCACGGCCGGCACCACCGTGCGCGGTGCCGTGGATCCGCTGGAGGCGATCGCCGACCTCTGCGCCGAGCGGGGTTTGTGGCTGCATGTGGATGGGGCGATCGGCGCCGTTTTTGGCCTGGTGCCAGCGCACCGTTTCCGGGTGGCCGGGCTGCATCGCGCCGATTCGATCACGATCAATCCCCAGAAGGTGCTGGGCATCACCAAGACCTCCTCCCTGCTGTTGCTGGCCCAACCCCAGGCCCTGGCCCAGGCCTTTCAAACCGGCCTGCCCTATATGGAGCCCAGCTGGGGCGGGGGCCATGGCGGTGAAACGGGCCTGCAGGGCACCCGCCCGGCGGAGGTGCTCAAGCTCTGGTTGGGCCTGCGTCAGCTGGGTCTCAGTGGCATCGGCGCTGTGCTGGACGGGGCCATAGCTCGGCGCCGCCAGCTCCAGGCCCTGCTGGGGGCGAGCGAGCGTCTGCAGTTGCGCTGCGGCTCCTTCCACCTGCTGGCCTTCACCCCCCGGCAGCTGGATGTCGGGGCGGCGGCGCACTGGAGCCAGCAGACACGCCAGCTCCTGCTCCAGCACCAATTGATGCTCTCGCGGCCCCACTACGGCGGCCGCCACCATCTCAAGGCCGTGCTGGGCAATCCCCACACCCGCAGCGAGCACCTCGAAACCCTCGCCAGCCTCGTGCAAGCCAGCCTGGAGGGCCTGCCATGAGCGGGCTCGAACCCCAGCCGGGCCGCTGGGTTGCGATCGTGACTGGTGCGATTTCGATCCTGATCGGCGTGCTCTACCTGGCCCTGATCGCAGTGCTGGACAGCCGCGGTCCGCTCCAGCCGCCGCCACTGGAGGCGATGGGAGGGGGGGCGGCAGAGGTGCAGCTCACTCGCTCGGAGGCCGGGGCGCCAAGCTTGGCTGCCTCGTCTGCAGGGGCTGCACCACCCGGTTGAGGGCTGCCTCGAGGAAACGGCTCAGGGCCCCCTCGCGTCGGTTTAGGTCGTATTGCTGCTGGACCACCTCCTGCAGACCGCCATCACCCCACTCCTGGTCCCGCTCGAAGTAGGTGATGAAACTCAGCCCGGCAATCCGGGTCAGCCAGGCGGCACTGACCGCCTGCAGGGCCCGACTCACCACTAGGGCGGGCACATTGAGGCTGAGGGCCGTGGCCAGCAGCCCCACTCCCCCCTTGACCAGCCCTAGGCCGGCCATGGTCCGACCCACCGACAGGGCTAGGTCTTGGGCGCTCTTGCGGCTGAGGCTGATGCCATATACCCGGGCGATCTCCACCACCATCTGGGCGTTGACCGCCGCCGCGCCGAGCAGATCCAGGCCCGGCAGGGGGGTGACTGCTAGCACCCCAGCCCCAATCCACATGTGGCGATCGACAATCGCCTCGCTGTCACTTCGGCGTTGACGGGCCAGCAGGGAGCGGCTCGCCTGGCTGAGGCGCCGGCACTGCAGCAGCAGGTTGTCGGCGATTAACTCCTCCCCATCGGCATGGAGCACCACGGCGATGCGGCGCAGCAGGGGCTCCACCTCAGGGGCGGGCTGCAGGGGCCTGCCCCCCGGCATCGGCACGCTCTGGGGGGCCGCACTCGCCGCAACCACATCCTCGGCGGCCACCCTGCCGCGGCTGCGCTGGCGCAGCAGCTGCAGCAGGCGGGCCTCCTCCTGCTCGCCGCGCAGGTCGCATTTATTGAGCACTAGCATCAGGCGCTTGCTCAGGCTGGCCAGGGAGTCGAAAACCTCCAGTTCGGCGGCGCGCAGGTCTCCATCCACCACCAGCAGCAGAAGGTCGGCCTTGCTGGCCTGCTCCCGGGCCAGGAGTTCGCGCTCCAACCCCGCCGCGCCGGCCTCCAGGATGCCAGGGGTATCCACTAGCCACACCCCCCGCTGCAGGCCCTTGAGTCGCAGCCGATAGCGCTGGCTCTGAACCGTGGAGCCCATGGCGGCGCCAACCTGACCCACCAGCTCCTGCAGCAGGGCCCGGATCAGGGAGGTCTTGCCGGCCGAACCGACCCCAAACAGCACGATCACCAGGTCGCCCCGCTCCAGTTCGGCGGCCATCCGTTTGCGTTCCTGCTGGAGGGCTTCCCGCTCCACCGCATCCCTGACCCGATCAAGGGTCTGGTCGATGCCCGCCAGGTTTTGGGCGGCTGCCTGGCGGCGGTTGGTCGGCGCAGGCCTCTCGGCCCCTGCAGCCGGCCGGCCCCTGGCCTCCCAGGCGCTCCGTAACCAAGGCCAGGCCAGCTGCACCAGCAACAGGGCCCCAGCCGCAAAGATCAGCAGAAAAACCGGCTGGACTATCCAGTAGGGCAGATACCAGCTCAGCTGCAGGTAGAGGGTGTTGATGCCCTGCAGCACCAGCCCCACTGCGATCAGGGCCACCAGGGCCAGGCCAGCCAGGAGCCACAGGCGGGTGCGGGTTTTCACGCGAGGGGTTGCATCAATTCAGGGCCGCGTTGAGCGGATGATCTCGCCCCAGAGGCCTGCTGCAAGGGCGCTGCTAGCCCGGCTGGCACTGTTGTCATCGTTGCCCAGCCAGATCCCCACCACCCAGTGGCGCCTGGGTTCATAGCCGACAAAGAGCAGGTCGCGGCTGGAGTTGGTGGTGCCGGTCTTGCCCCCCTCCGCTCCCCCTAGGCTGGCCATCTGGCCCGTGCCCCGCTGCACCACGGCACGCAGCAGCTGCTGCATGGTCTGGGCGGTTTGGCTACTGGTCACGCGCCGGCCCGCCGCCAGGGTGGCCGTCTGACGGCACTGGGCCGAGGCCTGGCCGGCGCAGGCCTCGGCGTCGGTGAGGCGGCGGATCGTGGTGGGCATATGCCAGGTGCCACCGTTGGCGATGGCGGCGTAGGCAGCGGTGAGCTCCAGCAGGGTCACCTCGCTCTGGCCGAGGGCGAGCCCCGGAACCGGCGCCAGCGGGCTGGTGATGCCGAGATCCTGGGCCTTCTGCACCAGGGCCTCCAGGCCCACCCTCTGGGCCAGGCGCAGGGCGGCCGTATTGCTGCTCAGTGCAAAGGCTGAAATCAGGCTCTGGCTGCCCTGACAGCTGCTGGCAAAGGTCTGACCGCGCCAGCTCAGGGGAGCGCAGCTGATCCGGTCTGTGGGTTTGCTGCCCCGTTCCAGGGCCACCAAATAAGGAATCAGTTTGAAGGTGCTGCCCGGTTGCCTCAGGGCCATGGAGGCCCGGTTGAACTGGCTCTGGCGATAGTCCCGCCCGCCGGCAATGGCCAGGATGCCGCCTGAGCGGTAGTCGATCACCACCACGGCCCCTTCCCCCACCCCCAGCCCCTTGCTGCTGTTGAGCCGCTGGCGCAAGAGCCGTTCAACCTGTTCCTGCAGGCCGCGGTCGAGGTGGGTGTCGATCAAAAAGTTCCCCTCCACCGCCACCTCCTCCCCCACCAGGGCGATCAGATCGCGGCGGGTCTGGTCTGAATAGAAGGGAGCCCCCCGTAGGGATGCCCTGGCGGCGCAGGCTTTGGGGGAGAGGCGCAAGGGGCTGCGCCTGGCGCGGCGGGCCCGATCCGCCGAGATGCGTCCGGTTTCGGCCATCTTGGCCAACACCCCATTGCGGGCCGCTAGGGCCGCCTGGGGATCGAAACAGGGGTCGTAGCCATTGGGCGAGGGCAGCAGACCCACCAGCAGGGCGGCCTCCTCAAGCTCGAGCCCGCTGGCGGATTTGGCGAAGTAGTGGCGGGAGGCGTCTTCAAAGCCCCAGCCCACCCCCAGATACACCCTGTTGAGATAGCTCAGCAGCAAGTCGCGCTTGCTGAAACGGGCTTCGAGCTGCAGGGCGACCAGCAATTCGCGCCACTTGCGCCCCAGGGTTTCCCCCTTGCCCACCTGGTCGGGGTAGAGACTGCGGGCCAGCTGCTGGGTGAGGGTGCTGCCACCTTCGAGAACCTGCCCACCCAGCACGTTGGTCACCAGGGCCCGCGCCGTGCCCACCGGATCAACGCCGGGATGCCACCAGAAGCGGCTGTCCTCACTGGCCAACAGTGCATCGATGAGTACGGCGGGGTAGTCGCGCAGGCCCTGGCGCTCCCGGTGCTCCAGGGCATCAGCCGTTGTTAGGGGTTTGCCCTTGCTGTCGTAGAGCACCAGCGGGCCGCGCACGGTGGCGAGACTGCCCCGGATCGGCACCTGGAGCACCGACAGGCCCAGCAGGCTGAGCCCCCCAAATGCCACGGCCGCCAGGGCCAGGCTGGCCCCCCGCAGCAGCCGCTGCATGCGGGGCAGGGGCCGGATCTGGAAATCCAGTTCGGGCAGGCCCGCCTCCTGGCTGGGTCCAAACCTCAGACAGTCGCCATCGCGCAGCAGCAGTTGTCCCACCCGCCGGCTCTGCCACCAGAGCCCATTGGTCGAGTTCTCGTCGCTCAGCAGCCAGTGGGGCCCGCGCCTCTCCAGCAGGGCGTGGTGGCGGCTAACTGCCTGGTGATCCACGCAGATCTGACAGTCGCTGTCCCGACCGATGCGATAGGCGCCTGCGTGCAGGGCTAGCAGGCGGGTGGGCTGGCCGGGCAGGTGGATGCGCAGCTGGGCCGTCCCCGGCTGGCTAAACCTCTGCCAGCGGCGGCGCAGGCCTTCAAGGCTGGCGTTGGCCATGGCTCCCCAGCAGTTCGATGGCGAAGCACAGCACCGCCAGGTTGATTGACACATCGGCCAGGTTGAACACCGGAAAGGACACCGGCACCAGGGCCAGGAAATCCACCACTGCCCCCAGCCGCCAGCGGTCTAGGCCATTGCCGATCGCCCCGCCCAGCAGCAGCCCTACCCCGAGGGAGCGGGCTAGGGGCATCGCCGCCTGGCGCCGGATCCAGAGGGTCGCCCCGACGGCCACCAGCAGACTCACCAGGCCGAGGAGCTGGGGGTTGCCGCTGAGCAGGCTGAAAGCCGCTCCCGTGTTGTGGGTCAACTGCAGGGCAAGCAGCCCCGGCAAAAGGGTTTTGGTGCCGATGGCCGGCAGCTGGGCGAGGGCCCAGGCCTTGCTGAGCTGGTCGAGCAGCACCACCAATGCAGCAATGGCGAAGGCCAGGGCTCGGGGCCTTCTCATGGTTCCACCAGCAGCAGCCGGCGCAGCAGCAGGGCCACCACGGCCACGGCACAGCACAGCAGCAGCTGGGGCAGCAAGGGGGCGAGGCTGTAGCTGATCAGTAGGGGGCCCAGGTTGGCTCCCCAGCGGCCGGCCAAGGCCCCCAGCAGGAGGTTGGCGAGGCCGCAGAGCTGCACCGTCGCCAGCCCGACCACCGCTGCTCCAAACAGGTTGACCAGGTCGTTCATGCCCGCCTGGCGGGCCAGCTTGCCGCTCAGCCAGGCGGCAGGGATGAAGCCAGCCAAGTAGCCGAAGCCTGGGTCGAGCAGGTAGGCGGTGCCCCCTCCCCCCTGGAACACCGGTAACTGGAACAGGCCCAGGCTCAGGTAGGCGACCGCCGCCAGCATGCCGCTGCGGGGGCCGCACACCAGGGCCGCAACCAGCAGGGCGGGCACCTGCAGGGTGATCGG
>NZ_JAGQCQ010000160.1:0-8223 GCF_024346275.1 Cyanobium sp. BA20m-p-22 | reverse complement strand
AATCGTCGATTGCCCTGATCAAGGCCAGTTTATCGGGTTTTTATCGCTGAAACAAGCTGCGCTGCAGTCGATCTGGCTTTTTCAGGAGTCCCCATGTAGTCCTCAGTGAACAGCTGCGTCACCGGGGAGATTTCATCGGCGCCGATCTTGACGCCGGAGTCATTGACTTCTTTTTTGCGCTTCGTCTGCCAGAACTGATAGGTCCAGCCCAGGCTGTCGCTGGCGGTGAAGGTCTCCGCTTCCAGCTCAGCAA
Organism: Cyanobium sp. BA20m-p-22; assembly: GCF_024346275.1. NCBI lineage: Bacteria > Bacillati > Cyanobacteriota > Cyanophyceae > Synechococcales > Prochlorococcaceae > Cyanobium > Cyanobium sp. BA20m-p-22. The sequence continues at coordinate 7,970 of NZ_JAGQCQ010000160.1, read as the reverse complement.
CCAGGCCCTGCAGCTGTTGGCGGATCTCCAGCGGCAACTTTGCTGCCAGCACTGGATCATCGATCCGGAAGATCTGCGGCAGCATCGCTTGGGCGTATTGCGCGGCCAGCCCCCAGAGATCTGTTCCCTCTTCGGCTGCGAGCTCCTCGCATTCATCAAGGCTGATCGAAACACCAGAAGAGGGTTCGATCAGCAGCTGGTTCTCCGCCAGGAAGCGGGCAAATAGCATCCGGTGCCAGTGCTCGTAGGCCATTTCCCGCACCAAGCGCTCGATGCTTTGGCTGCCCTTCTGAGGATCGCGCTGATCCCCCAGCTGGCGGCCGCGGGCGCGTAGGCGGTTGCGCAGCTTGCGCTCCTCCTCACTCATGGATGTGTAGGGGTCTTTCCCCTCCACCGCAAGGCTGTTGAGGGCTTCACGGGCACCACGCTCGGCCAGGTCCCTGGCTTTCACCACGGTGTTTTCGAGGGTCTTGCGCAGATCTGAGGCGAGAGCGGGCATGGGGATTAGTTGATCTGGATCGGACCGTTTTGCAGGGCAGCTGCGAGCTTCTGGCGCTCAGCGGCCCACCAGGCATCAAGTGCTGCTTCGTCTTTGAGCACTCCACTGCTGAGCTTGAGTGGCTGGATGTTGGGCTCCAGGGCCTTGGCTGCCGCAGATCGCGCCTTGCCAAAGCGGGTGGGCAGGCTTTCGGCCAGCTCCGCCCTGCTGGCCAGGGAGCGCTGCTGCAGCGCCTCCAGCAACTTGCTTCTGTCTACGGGGTCAGCTGGTGGAGCCGCCACCGGTAACTGCAGGGCTTGACCAATGCGATTGCGCTCGACCTCCGGTAGGTCTTGCCACTCGGCACTGGCCTGCAGTTGCTGCAGCTCGGCGACCACCACCTGGCTCAGCTGTTGCTGGGCCTGCTCCAGCTCTGCCGTGAGTGCCTGCTCCAGCTGCTGCAGCAGGGGAGCCGCGAAATCGGTGGTGGGATCAAGCAGCGAGCGCTGGCTCCGGATCGCCTCCACCTGGGGCTCCAGCTCTTGGCGAACAGGCAACCCTTGGGCCTGGTGCAGCAGAGCCTGCAGTCGTTCCCAGCCAGGCAACCGTTTCTCTTTGAGGGCGGCCAGGCTGCAGGCCTGATCCCACAACTCCTGCAGCTGCTCCTTGGCATCAAGGATCGCTTTGAGTTGCTCGGGGCCACTCTTTTGGCGCAGCTCCTTCAGGAGGGTGGCGTTCACTGGCTGTGGCAGCGGGGCCTCACCACCGGATTGGAGAACCTTGTTCTCGATGGCATCGAGGAACTCGACGGCCTTGGCTTCTTCCTGCCCTGACTGGGCTGTGACGCCAGCAATTTTGCCAAACACGCCCCGCACATCCATCTTTTCCCGGGTGCTGAGTCGTATCTCCTGCAGGTAGAAGCGGGCTTTGCCGAGGCTCTGTTGATCGAGCTGACCAACCCCAATCGCGTTGTTCTGGCTGTCCTTAGCGCTGAGGGTGCCATCGCGCAGCAGGGCCAGCAGCACCGCATCCATTGCATCCTGCGGCCAGCCATAGGGCGCTACGCGTAGGACGGCGCGAATTGCACTGCCCTCCTTGCCGCCGCCGATTGCACTGATGACGATGCGGGCTACCGGATGACTGTCGTTTGAGCCCTGATGGCCAACGGCTGAAAGCGGTGAATCGCTGCCATCTTTGGCGCGCTTCACGGCGGTGCCCCAGCTGCCGTGATCGGCCTTGTGGAACTCGGGGAACAGCCGAGCTAGTGCAGCCTCAGAAGCCGCGGATTGCAGCTTCTCGCTGAGCTTGATGCCGTACTCCTCGATGCCGCCGCCCTTGAGCACCAGGGCATTGGCGATCACATCGGCAATCAGCTCGTTGCAGTCGTCTTCTGCGCGGCTCTGGCGGCTCTGCATCGCCTGCCTTGCTTCCTTGCCTTCTGGTGTGGAGGGGGTGCCGTAGTGATCGAGCACCCGGCGAGCAGCCGTTGCATCAATGATCCGGCTTTGCAGCTCTTCCGCGCCTCTGCGCGGCAGGAACACATGCAGCACCGGATCGTCGGCGCCGGCCTCGCGGGCGGCATCGCGCACCTCCTTATCGCTGCAGCCCCAGCCATCGCGAATCCACACCACCACCTGCTCGTTCGAGGGCGCCGGTGGTTCGGGGTTAGGCCAGGGGACGATCGACCGCTGGATCTTGGCTTGCCCCTGCAGCAAGCGAACCGCCTTGAGTTCCTTCTGGAGCTCAAGGCCGAGGCGCTTCTCACGCTCGTTGGTGATTTCGGCGGTGTCGTTGCGAACCGCCTGGCGCTTCTCCTCAAACAACCGCTGCCACTGGGCGCCTTCTGTGGTCTGAAGGCGGTATTCCTCCAGGCCCGGCTGATCGCCCACCTTCATCAAGGTGCCGTCTTCTGCCATCGCCTCCAGCAAGCCGGCGATTTGATTTCGCAGGGGGCCGCTGTCCTTGCGCAGATCCGGCACCATCAGGTCGGCCAGGGTGCGGGATGTAGCGCGGATGCCCTTATCGGCGCCCTGCTCGCGCGGCAGCCGGCTGATCAAGAAGGCCAGCCCGCAGAGGCTTTGCTTGAGCTTGCCCTCCTCCGTGCCCTCCTTGCCGAGATTGGCGATTCGGTTGCTGAGCTCGTTGAGCAGCACACCTGAATTGACCAGGTCGTTCGCCATCGATGTGAACAACACATCGCCGGTGATCACCCGGCCCAGGTCTTCTTCTGCGATGTCTTTGACGGCGTCAAAGATGATCCGCAGCTGGGAGCGCAGCTGGCTGTTGGTGCCGGCCACATCGACGCTGCGGAAGCACTCCTCCCAGAAGCGCCGGCGCGTGGGCAGCAGCGGGTAGTCGGCCACCGCCACCTGACGGTCTTCTGATCGCTCCTTGATCAGACTGCCTTCCAGCTGCTTGGACACTTCACCGGCATTGGCCTCGAGCACCTGCTGCACATCGACCTGGGCATCGGCGCGCTTCTGCAGGATCACCTTGCGGATCACCGTTTCCACGTCGGTGTCCGACAGCTGCACCGTCACCCGGAAGCGGTCTTTGAGCTTCTGCAGCTGGGGCGTTTCTGACGACAGCGCCGACTGGCCTGACGCCACCAACATCACCCGACTGTCGAGCTCGGTCTGCAGCGCCTCGGCCACTTCCACAAAGTCGGTGGCCCGGTCGTTGGAGTCACCGATGTATTGCTGCACCTCATCGAGCACCAGCATCGTGTGGGGCAGCTCGCCGCCATCGGGCGCCAGGGCCTTACGGGCTAGCTGCACGAACTCGGCGGTGGTGATGTCGCTGTCGCTGTTGGGGTATTGCTGGCGGATCACATCCCGCGCCTCGCGGTTGCCGGCGGCATAGTCCGGGTCTTGCTCCAGCACGGCGCCAGCGATCAGCGGGCTCACGTAGAGCTCATCCAGTTCCTCCAGCCAGCGGCTGCCTTCTGCTTCCACTGCGGAACGCACCGCATTGAGGTAACCCTTCTCCCGCAGCCAGAAGCAGAAGCGTGCCTGGGGCACCTTCTCGGGCATGCCCACCGCCTTGAGCAGGATCGCAAGCACGGTTTTGCGCACGGCGTCCTTGGCGCCAGAGGGCATGGCGCCGCTGGCGACCATCAACGGTTTGCCACTTCTGGCGGCGAGGGTATCGAGCTCGCGGAACTGGGCCTTCACCCCATCGGGGAGCTCCAGCACCAGATCTCGGGCGCGCTTGCCTGGGAACACCTCGGTGTTAGCCCACATGTGGCCGAGCGTCTTCTGCAAGTGCGACTTGCCGCTGCCAAAGAACCCCGCCACCCAGGCAGCGTTCTGGCGGGGCTGTCCCTGTTGGGCCAGGTAGCTCTGCAGGATCCGCTCCATCGCTTGGCCGTACTGGCCGTCGCACACGAAGGTGCTCAGCTCACCTTCCAGCTCGATGCGGGAGTTTTCGTCGTCGAGCGTGGTGATCCGCGCCTGGCCATTGTTGGCCAGCGGGCTGGTGCGCGGGTCGCGCTGCAGGGTTTGGAAAATCTTTTGGGTCATGCCACCGCTCCTGTGGGATGGCGGGTGATGCCCACCGCCATGTAGTTCCAGCCGTCTCGAGCATCGAGCAGCCGGTAGTTGTTGCTGTCTTTCTGACCTGGGAAGAACACGACCAGACGGCCCTGGATCTCGCGCTCCACCTCCTTGATCACATCGGAGAGCCGCAGGAAGCCAAACAGGCTCCCGGCCCCCAGCAGCGCCACCACATCGTTTTCAGTGGCCGCGCTGAGCTGGGCTTTGATCAGGTCTGCCACGTGCCTGAGGAAGCTGGAATCCAGCTTGAGGCGGATGTCATCTGGGGCTTGGAAATATTCCTCGCGGTATTTCATGCCACCCATCCATTCGGCAAAGGCAGTGGTGAGATCGACCAGCAGCCAGCCGTGGCCTGCCGTCTTGGTGGCCTGCTCAAACTCCAGCAACTTGGCCCGCAGGTGCCGCTCCAGCTCCTTCTCGTAGACGAGCATCACCACCCGATTCGCGGCTGGCAGGCCCTGCTGCCAGGGCACAGAGATGTGGTCTGAGTACTGCGCCGCCAGTTCATCAATCCGGCTCATGACTGCTGGCCTCCGTGCAGGGGATCTAATCCACTGGGATCGATCGAGACCACCCCAGCGCCGTGGGAAAGCTTGAGCAAGCCCAGGCGTTTGGCCTGCTGAGCCAGCTCAAGTAGCCCCGAGCTGGAACTGTCGAGCGCAGTCGCCCAGGGGGTGGTGAGCAGGGCCTTGCCGCGCTTGCCGCTGGCGTAGCCAAGCCACACCGCCAGTGCCAGTGACACCGGATGGGGATTGAGCGGCTGCCTCAGCTTTTTGACCCTGCCCTTGAGGTGACCGCTCTGGGTCCAGCTGCTGGCGGTGTTACGCGCCACCGCATCGAGCACCTTGGCGCTGAGCCGGTCGTGGCTGAAGCCCTGGACCGCCGCCACCATTTCGGATCGCTGCAGCAGCTCGCCCTGGGGCACCCCCATTACCTGAGCTGTGGTGGCCAGCAGCAGCGGATCCCGGGCCAGGCCGTTGAGCAGGGCCAGCTGGGGGTGTGCGGCGGGATCCACCGCCCAGAGCCGGCGCAGCACCCGGAACAGCGGCTTGCTCGGATCAAGACCATGTAAAGCCGTGAGCCGGGTGGCGGTTTCCTTGCGGGTGGAGAGGGTGCGCTTGCCCAGCACGTTCTCCTCCACGATCGCTGCCCGATACGCCTTGGCCGGAGCATCTGCTGGAATCGCCGCCAGCAGTGCCTCCAGCTCTTGGAGCATCAGGGTCTTGCTGGTGTGAGGGCCGCTGTCGGCCACCCGGAAGCCCAGCGCCGCCAGATCAGCTTTGGTGTCTGCGACCTTTGGGGGCTTGGGGCTGGAACGACGGGCGGGCATGTAGCGGAGTGGCTGGGCTGGCCTGGGAGGGCCCTGGTGGAGGCCGCACCGCGAGTTGGTGCGCATGCAGCACAGCAGCGTTCTTGCAGCAGTCTGACCCCTGGCAACGCCTGGCGCCGCCTGGCTTCTGAACCCGCCATAACTCTGGCAAAAACTATGCACAACACGCATAGTTTTGGCCCTCGATGTAGCTATGGCTAGAGCCTGGGGTGGTTGTAGACGCCTTGAGCAGGGGTGGAGGCCCGGCGGGGCAACCGCCGGGCCAGTGCCTCACAACACCTGCACCCGGGCTTGAGAGCCCAGCACCCGCTGCTGATTGGCAGCCAGGATCAGAGCCTGCTCGCGGGGCACGTAGTGCGGCTGGGAGCTGATGTGCCCTTCTCGATCAAGGAACAGCACCCGCAGCAGCCGGCCTGCCGCATCGAGCAGATGCACCGAGATGATGCGGATCGGGCATTGCTGCTCTACTGCGCTGCGGATAGAGGGAAGCGTGTGCGTGTGGGTGCGGGCCATGGCTGTGCTGGCGAACGACCCTGCCGTTGCGCCCCGGAGAAGCCAGCAGCGCGCAAGGGTCGCGCAGCGACTCGCGTTAGCCCTTTCGCGGTGCGGGCGCCGGGGCAGACCAGGTGGGGTGATCGCAAGTCCCGATGGGCCGACCAACGTCAAGCGGGTAGCGCAACAAGTCCGCTGCCAGGCAAACGCCAAGAACTGCTGTTAGCCCGGAGCACCCCCTTGGACAATCTGAACTCCTGTGTTCTTTCGAGACTTGGGCTTCTCCTGCGTGGGCAGTTGGATGAATTGGGCTCGTTTGTTGAGTAGCTTGGTGAGCTGGCGAAGCTTATCCAGGCCACCCTGTCCACTTTCAAAGGCATTGAGGGCCGTCAGGACCTCGTTGATCTTCTGAGGCTCAATACCCCTAGATCGCGCCCTCGCGATCACCGTCCTGCAGTGAGTTACGAAATCAGAATTGCTTGACATCGCTAATCAGCTGCGCTGTGGGACCGAGGGAAGGCCAAAAGATTCGTTTAAGATTGATCCTCTTCGTTGAGAAGCAGGACTGGATGCGCTCGTGGATTGGGGTGGCCAGGAAAGCAAGAGAAACAGACCCTTGCACCCATGGTGAGTCTGGATCCATAGACGCTCTTGTTGTTAAAGAAGACCATGCTGCCATCGTCATCTCTGATCTCGCCAAAGGCACCGGAGGAATGCAAAAAGACGCACTCTCCGAACCTCCTCTCCGAGACCGTGTAGCACAGGTCAGCGCATTTAACGGAAAGCTCTTTAGCGCTCGGACGGTCCGACGGGTTCGGGCTCAGACAATGGATGACAATGTCCGCGAGATCACTAACCAGCGGCTTGAACTGTGACCGCCCTGGAAAGCGGATGGGAAGATCAGGAACTTCCGCCTGCATGATTTTGGCAACAGCAGAAAGGCCACGACCGTATGGGGGGTCACCCGCCAATAGCTCGTAGATCATTGCCCCTACAGACCAGATATCAGATTCTGTTCCCGCGCTCTCCTGGGACTTAAGCACTTCAGGGGCCATGTATGGCAGAGCTCCAACAACTGTCTTAGAGGCTGACATTGTTTCATCGCCACCCACAACAGCATCGTCGATCTCTTCCTTGGCCATCTTCGCAATGCCAAAGTCAGTAATTTTTATCCCATGCACTTCAGGCCCGCCAATAAACATCACATTGCTCGGCTTAAGATCACGATGCACCACACCTGCGCGATGTGACGCCGCCAATCCCTTGGCTAAGTGATGCAGGATTTTGGCAACAAGTGAGGGATCTAGCGCGAAGAAAGGCTCTAACAATCCCTTCTTGATATCCTTGCCATCAATAAACTCTTCGACAAGATATTGCGCTTCTCCATCATTGATGTAGTCAAGAGTTTTAGCAACATTGGGGTGATTGACCTGTGCGCTCACAATCGCACTGCGCTCAAAACGCTTGTCTGCAGACGCATTCTTTGGAGTCTTTACTGCAACCCGTCTCTTTAGATGGAGGTCATTAGCAAGATAGACCTCCTGCATTCCACCTTCACCGGAAAACTCAAGGATCTCGTATCGATCTGCGATGAGGTCACCTGCTGCGTGGAGCCGACGATTTCTCACGGCACGACCTCTGGATTAGAGATATCGAACGTGGCAAACGCCTTCTTGTCACCACCAGCGCCAAGAGTGATCACGCAACTCTTAGGCATTTTCTCGCCAGCAACAATAGGTTTGTTGTTCACTCGCACCTCCCCAACAGTTTCAAACACGTCAAAAGAGGCTCCTGAATAGCTTATGGCGATTGACCATTCATCACCGTTTGTCGAGCTACCCAGTCTCATGCGAATGGAAGGACAGTTCTTATCAATAGTCAACACCTTATCCGGGGTCACGAGCAGGCCTTTGTGCCTGCCGATTAAAAGAAACTCCTCTAGAGCCATCTGAATCTCTCTTATCCTTGGCCTTTTAGCTGGACTAATGCTGAGTGACGCATCGAGTAGTACGTAGATTCTGGCCGGGATGCCAAGTGAGAGGGTCTCAAAGCTAGGAACCTCACCTCGGCGGACTGGAGAAAGACTCGCCGGGAGATCTGAGCCGGACAAGTGCCA
>NZ_JAGQCQ010000016.1:0-24373 GCF_024346275.1 Cyanobium sp. BA20m-p-22 | reverse complement strand
CCCTGGCCGGCAGCCGCCTATCGCCGCGTCAGCTGCTGCTGCTGCCCCTGGCCCTGGGCGGGGTGGTCGCGCTGGCGTTGCTGGGGGGCTGGGTGATTCCCCAGCTGCAGAAACTCAACGAGGCCAACCAGCGCCAGGCCCAGAAGCAGGCCACGGCGGCCGGGATTCCCCTGCTGCGGCAGCAGCTGGATCAAACAATCACCGCGACCCAACGCGCCGAGTTGCAACAGGCCCGCCTGCTGGCCCTGATCGCGGGCAGTGGGGATCTGGCCACCTTCCTCACCCAGGTAGATCGGCAAGCCCAGCGCCACGGCGTGCAGCTCGATGTGCTCCAGCCGGCCAAGCCACAGGCCGTGCCAGGGGAGCCCGCCCCAGCCGCCTCCGCAGCCCCGGCTGAGCCGCCCGATCCCCTGGCCGGTGCGGGCCTGCAGGCAACCCAGATGCAGCTCAAGGCCGTGGGCTCCTATCCAAACCTGCTTGGCTTCATCCGGGCGATGGAGCGGTTGAGCCTGCTGGTGCGGCAGAGCGGCTTCACGCTGCAGCAGGTTGGCCCCACGGCTGGCCAGGCCCCTGCCGCCGCTGAGGCCCCCGCCGCCGCCGCAGCTGATTCGCCAGCCAGCTCGCCAGCTTCCCCCCCAACCCCCGCCGCCGCGCCGGCCCCAGCCCCCACGGCGATGACCTTCACCCTGACCCTCTACAGCTCCAGCAAGACTGGTTCCAGCCAGCCTTGAGCGGGCCCAGGGGCCTGGCGGGGCGGGGTTCTGGTGGATACCATCGGGCCATTCCCGGGAAGGCTGGCCTTGGTGGCTCGGATCGGCTGCGCCTGGTTGTCGCTGGTGGTGGCGACAACGCCCCTGCTGCTGCCCGCCAACCAGGTGCTTGCCCAGGCCCGCCGACCGGCTCAGGCGGCTAACCCTGGCCCACAGGAGGCCATGGGTGGGCTGCAGCTGAAGGTGCGGCGCCTGCCCGATGCGGTGGAGCTGGTGCTGGAGCAGGCTGGCCTGGGGGCCTCCCTGACCCAGCAGCCCCTGGCCGACCGCTGGCAGGGGGACCTGCGCACGGATCGCCCCCGGGCCCTGAAGGTGGGGCCCCAGTCGCTGGCGCTGCCGGCTGAGGGTTTCGAGCGCATCAGCTTCGAGGGCAGTGGTGAGAATTTCCGGCTCACGGTGACGCCCGTGGCCGGACGCCCCCTGGCCTCGCCGGTGATCAGCAGTGACGGTCGGGACCTGGTGGTGAGCTTCCCGGCCCAGCCCAATGTGCTCTCTCAGACGGCGCGCCCCAATTTGCGCCAGCCCACCCCGGTGCCCATCGAGAGCTTTGTTCCCCCCCTGCGGCCCCGGGCCGTGGCACCGCCCCTGGGGGATATGGCGGTGGGCACGATGACGCTTCAAAATCGCGGCTACATCCGATTGAGTGGACCTCCCGTAACCCTCACCACGCGAGGAGCTAACGCCAGGGATGTGTTGATGGTGCTGGCCCAGCTGGGTGGTTATGGGTTTGTGTATGTGGATAATCCCCCTACAAGCCAGAATCCCTACCCTGGCCAGGGCGCTGGTGCGCCTGCTGAATCTTCGCCTGCAAACAAAGACGCCCCAAGGGCCCAGCCTGTCACCGTCTCATTTCGGGGTGAGGCCTACAGCAGGGCCCTCAATGCCATTCTTATGGGCTCGGGCCTGCAGGCAAGGGTCGAGGGAAATACAATCTTTGCAGGGCTTAATGTATTGTCTAAATCATTCGGTCCCCAGCTTTCCAAGGTTTATCGATTAAACCAAGTCAGCGCAAACTCAGCCGCCGATTACCTTGCCAATCTAGGCGCTTCTGTTACTAAAACCAATACCATCACCACCGCTATTACCCAGGGCGCCAATCAAAGCGCGGCCGTCATCGGGGCTACTTCCAGCGCCACCACCCAATCAAGTAGTCAGACCATGGTGGAAGCCTATGGAGCTTCTACAGGCCCCCTGGTGGGCCTGCGGGCAACTACCGACACCAGGCTGGGAACAATCACTTTAGTGGGAGATTCTTCGGTGATACTCATTGCCGAGCAATACCTAAAGCAGCTTGACCTGCGCCAGCGCCAGGTGGCGTTATCCTTGAAGATCTTAGATGTCAATTTAGATAACGACTCGACGATGAGCAATAGCTTTGCGATTCGATGGGGCAATAATTTCATTGTCAATGATAATGGCCAGCTACTTGGCGCATTTGGTAATAATTTGCCGCCGACCGCGGCGCAATTTGATGTTCTAGCTGGCGGGGCGCAATCCGCTAAACTACAAAACCAGACCCTTGACTCAGGGCAACTTAACAGCCAGGAAATTGTTCAGGTTGCGCCTCTTAACCCTGCACCCGTAAATCCTGGAACTGCCTATCCGCCGAATCAGTTTTATGACTTTCTAAGGGCTCAAATAGTTTCTGCAAATACAAAACTATTGGCCAGCCCTACCTTGATTCTTCAGGAAAATCCAGCGGAATTGCGTGAATCAGGTCAATCCAGTGGAGCGGGATCATCTAGTCCAGGGGCGCTAGATGATTACAATATTGATTCCCCAATCGGTCGACGCCGAGCCAATGAAGGAGTTGTTCGTGTAGGAACTAATGTTATTACCCAGTATGATCCCTCCAGCTCGGCTAATGCCTCCGGAACAAGCAATATAATAACCTGCAAGCCCACTCTTACCACCGCTGGATTGGTTTTGGGTGCTCGGGTAGAAAAAATTGACGACAATGGTTTTGTTACTTTTGCATTGTCGCCGAGCGTCTCAGCCATTACGGGTAGTAATCCGGTGCCAGGTTGCGGTAATATTAATATATTAAGTGTGCGGCGCCTAGATACTGGCGCCCTGCGGGTACGCGACGGTCAGACTTTGATCATGACCGGCGTGATTTCCGATTTTGATCGTGCCGAGGTGAGGAAGTGGCCCATCTTGGGGGATATTCCATTTATTGGCTCGCTGTTCCGTTCCAGCGGCAATGTTCGTCAAAAACGTGAATTGGTGATCATGGTAACTCCCAAGATCATCGATGACGAAATGGGTGGTGCCTATGGATATGGGTTCAGGCCTGATACGGAAGAGGCCAGGCGCATGATCTATGGCTCGCCTGGCCAATGAACGGGCGTTTGCTAGTTGTGGGCGCACTTTTGCTTGCCCTTTTTGGCTGCAGCAGCGCACCCAACGGCGACTCAGCAGCCAATCGGGCCGATGTTGATCCGTCAGCCCTGCAGAGGCGGCCCCAACCGGAAGGGCCCACCGCCCAAGCCTCCCTTGCTTCTGCAGGTCTTACCCAGGCCCCTACGGCCCAACAGGTGATCGAGAGCTTCCCTGAGGGCCGGCTGGATCCCTTCGGCCCCATTCCCGCTCCCCTTGCTGCAGCTCAGGCCCAGGCTCCAACACCAGCCAAGATCCGTGAAATGCTCGGCAACTTTGCGGTGCTTGGTTTCATCAAGGCATCCGGCCAGCAGGCAGTGTTTGTTCAACACGAAAGTAGGTCGGGCGAGGTGTACCTCGATCAAGTGGGGGGCCAGTCGACTGAATTTTTGCCCAGGGGTTGGAGGCTGGTAGCCATTGAGGCCAGAAAGGGTCGTATCGGTTTGACCAGAGCGGATCTCAAAGACCCCGTATTTATCAAAATCTAGTATTTTTTTACGGGTCCATTTCAGCGGCGCTTGCAAGCCACTGGCTGGCGCTGGCTGGTTTGGTGACTGCTCAGAAGGGCAAGGGGATCAGGGCCTTGGCCGCCAGCGGTGCCAACACCTGGAAGAGCCCCGCCGCCCCTTGGAGCAGGGTGCCGCCCATGCCGTTGCCCCCCGCCGGTTTCTTTGCTCCTTTATTCAGTTGTTCCGCTTCCCTGCGCAGCTCGATGGCTGTTTCTGGGGCGCCCTGCCGCTCATAGAGGCTGGCTGCATAGATGAAATCCTGCACCCCTTCCTCGCGTTTTGCCTGCTCGACCCGCGTGATGCCGCGGGCCAGCCAGGTGATCGCAGCATCCGGTTGTTTGAGGAGGGCCTGATTGAAATATTTTTCCGCTTCAGGCAAACGCCCCTCGAGGGCCGCTTCCACGCCCGCATTGTGCAGCGCCGCATAACTGCTGAGCTCGGCGCTCACGCCAATGGCCCCTTTCCAGTGGCTTGTAGCGAGGGCATTGGTGTCAAGTTGGGCGCCACTGAGATCCGCGTCGCGCAGATCCGTGCCCTCCAGCTTGGTGCCGCGCAGATTGGCTCCCCGCAGGGATGCCCCCAGCAGGGAACTGAAGCTCAGATCGGCACCGCTGAGATTGGCGCCATCGAGCTGGGCCCGGCCCAGATTGGCTCGCTGCAGCTGGGCTCGCTGCAGCTGGGCGTCCCGCAGATCGGCGTGCACCAGGTCTGCATCCTGGAGTTTGCAGCCCTGGCAGGCCTTGTGAGCGAGCAGCTGCATCAGCTGGTCGTTGTTCACCGCCCCTGCCGGCCCCAGCCCCAGGGCCAGCTCCAGGACCAGACCCATGGCCAGACCCAGGAACGGGGTGGCTGCCGCGCCCGGTGGCCTGGGGATCGGGATTGCCATCGAGAGCCTGGGAGAGCTGGAACGCCAAGGTCTTGATAGCGCAGCCCCGCTCCGCCAGAAACCTCCTCGCTGCGGAGCCGTCTGTGGTTGTCGTGCACCCCGATTAACTTGCAGCCATGCCGATGCCGCCTCCTGAGCGCCACGGCGGCAACCTGGCCACCACTGCTGAGCGTCTTGGTTGCCGTCCCTCCCAGCTGCTGGATGCCAGTGCCTCCCTGGTGCCCTTCGGGCCGCCCTGGGCTGTGCGCTGGCAGTTGCTGCGGGCTGCTTTCGGGGCCCAAGCCCGGGTTTACCCCGATCGCGATCACGCGGCCCTGAGGGCCGCCCTGGCCGGCTTCCACGGCCTCAGCCCCGATGCGGTGCTGCCGGGCAACGGCGCAGCCGAGCTGTTCACCTGGGCGGCCCGGGATGCGGCGGCGGCTGGTGTGAGTGTGCTGCCCCAGCCGGGCTTCGCCGACTACCCGCGGGCCCTGGCCTGCTGGGCAGGTGCCTGGCGAGCCATGCCCCTGCCACTCCAGCCAGCACTGCAGCCAGCAGTGCAGCCCCAGCAGTTCCCGGCCCCACCAGCGGCCGAGGTGCTGTGGATCACCAATCCCCACAACCCCACCGGCCAGCTGTGGAGCAGGGCCTCCCTGGAGCCCCTGCTGGGGCGGTTTGCCCTGGTGATCGTCGATGAGGCCTTTCTGCCCCTGGTGCCAGCCGGAGAAGACCAGAGCCTGATACCCCTGGTGGCGGCCCAGCCAAACCTGGTGGTGATCCGCAGCCTCACCAAGCTCTATGGCATTGCCGGCTTGCGGCTGGGCTACGCGGTCGCCCAGCCCCAGCGGCTGCGGCGCTGGGGCTGCTGGCGCGATCCTTGGCCGGTGAATGGTCTGGCCGCCGCCGTGGGCGAAGGCCTGCTTGGCAATCCCGCCGCCTGTCGCCGCTGGGGCCGCAGGGTGCAGCGCTGGACGGCCCGTGAAGGGGCCTGGCTCCAGCAGCAGCTGGCCCAGTTGCCGGGCATCAGCCCCCTGCCTTCGGCCGCCAACTTCCTGTTGATTCGCGGCGAAACCTCCCTGCTGCCGCTGCGGGAACGGCTGGAGCGTCGCCACCACATCCTGCTGCGCGACTGCCGCTCCTTTGACGGTCTGGGGCAGAACTGGCTGCGGATCGGCTACCAGAGCCACCAGCACAACCGCCGCATCATCGACTCCCTGCGTCAGGAGCTGGCTGAGCGCTGAGCCTGCAGGCTCAGCAGCAGAGCCGCCACCTGCCGATCGGCATCGCGCACCGCCAGCTGGGCCATGGCGGCTCCCATGGCCACCAGTGGATCGGAGTTGGCAGCCGCCCCCCGCAGTCGCGGCCCCAGCAGGCGCCAGAGGCTGCGCTCGAGAGCCGGTTCGCTTGGCGGGTGCTGCCACACGATCACGGCGGCCCCCAGTTGGGCCGCAGCTGCGGCATTGGCATCCTGGTGGCGATCGGCGGCGGCGGGATAGGGCACCAGAATTGCCGGGGTGCCGGCTACCGCCAGTTCGCTCAGGGCGCCGGCGCCACTGCGGCTGATCACCAGGTCGGCGTGTTGCAGCAGGCCGGGGATCTCGTCGCTGAAGGGCCGCTCTACCACGCCGGCCGGCAGCGGCTGGCCCGCCTCGGGGTCGTTGCTGCCGGTGAGGTGCACCACCCGCACCCCGGCCGCCGCGAGCGGGGCGAGCAGGGGCCGCAGCATGCGGTTGAGGCCGAGGGCCCCCTGGCTGCCGCCCATCACCAGCAGCAGGGGGCCCGGCCCCAGGGGCGCCCAGGCAGGCAGGGGGGCGGGCTCCAGGAAGGCCTGGCGCACGGGGGTGCCCGTGACGACCGGCCGGCAGCGGGGCAGGCGGTCGGCGGCCTGGGGCAGGCCGACGGCCACCCGGCTGCAGAGCCAGCCCAGCAGGCGGGTCACCTTGCCGGGCACGGCATTGCTCTCGTGCAGCACCACCGGCACGCCGCTCCAGCGGGCCGCCAAAATGGCCGGCGCGGCGATGTAGCCGCCACTGGTGAACACCGCCTCGATGCCCTCCCGGCTAATCATGTGCCGCACGGAACCACTGGCCCGCAGCAGTTGCACCAGGTTCCAGAGTTTGCTCAGGCCCCGGCCCTGGAGCCCGCCGGCCCGCACCGTCTGGAGTGGATAGCGGCTGGGCACCAGTTGGCGTTCCATCCGGTCGGGCACGCCCAGCCATTGGATGCTCCAGTCCGCCGGCATCGCATCGGCCACCGCCAGGGCTGGGAACAGGTGGCCGCCGGTGCCGCTGGCAGCGATCAGGAGCCTGGGCATGGATGCGAGGGGTCGCGGGCGCGCCTAACTTAAAAGCGGTTTCCGCCGCCCAGATGCCGAGCCCCCAGCTTTTGAGACGCTTGCCGTTTGGCCTGCTGTTCGGCCTGCTGCTGGCCAATCCAGCGGCGGCGGCCGCAGCGATGCCCAGTGGGGCCCAGCTGCAGCTGCTGGAGAAGGCCCTCAACGGCGGCGCAGAGCTGGCGGCCGTGCTGGAGAACGGCACGGGCCTGGATGTCACCCTGGTGGAGTTGCGGCGCCGGGCCCTGTTGCGCCAATTTCCCGATGCCCGCTGGCAGGTGGGCCCCGGCGCGCCCCTGCGTGACGGCAGCGCCACGGTGCAACTACAGGTGACTGGCAGTCGCCAGGAAGGCCCCACACGCTTCCGGCTGGAGGCCCAGCAACAGCTGGTGCTCAGCAGCAGCGGCAGCCGCATCAATGGCCAAACCGTGATTCGTGAGCAAGCCTTGCTGCGCAGTGGCGAGGTCGATCTGCCGGTCAGCCTGTTGATCCCCGATGCCGTGCTCACCGGCCAGCGCTACGACCTGGATGTGCTGATTGATGAACCCCTCGATGGAGCCATCGTTGCCGGTGGCCTGGTGGCCCTGACCGGTCAGCAGGTAAGTGCACTCGAGAGCCCCGACCTGCAGCTCGGAGCCCTCGGCGGCGGCGGCCTGTTCAAGACCGTGCAAGCTCCTTTCACCCCCGGTTCCCAAACCTGGGCCGTGCTGCTGGTGCACCCAAAGGGCCTGATCAGTGCCACCAAGCGGGTACGGGTGGTGACTGACAAGGCCCAGTTGAATCCCTGAGCCGGGGTGCCCCATTTCGGTTGCCCTAAAGATGCTGGACGTCCACTCAAGATTTGGGTGGTGGACGACGATCCCGAGCTGCGCACCATGCTCACCACCTACCTGGGCCAGGAGGGGTATGGGGTCCGGGGCTTGGCCGATGGGGGCCAGTTGCTGGCCCGTCTTGGCATCGAGCGACCCGATCTCCTTGTCCTAGATCAGATGTTGCCGGGTCAGGATGGCTTGACCCTGCTGCGAAGCCTGCGCGATGGGGGTGACGACTTGCCGGTGTTGATGCTCACCGCCCGCGGCGATGCTGTCGACCGGATCATCGGTCTTGAGCAAGGCGCCGACGATTACATGGCCAAGCCCTTCCTGCCGCGGGAGCTGAGTGCTCGGATTGCGGCTGTCCTGAGGCGTCGCCAGGCAGGCCCGGTAGGCGCACCCCAACGCAACCGGGACCCGGTCGCCTTCGGTGAACTGAAGTTGGATCTCGAGGCCAGGCAACTCGAGCGGCACGGGGAGCTGGTGCCGATTACCAGTGGAGAGTTCGCCCTGCTTGCGGTCTTCGTGGACCATCCCCATCGCCCCTTGTCCCGTGAGCGGTTGGTTGAACTGGCCCGGGGTCCGGCCAGCGCCATTGATAGCCGCAGCATGGATGTGCAGATCTCGCGCCTGCGGCGTCTGGTCGAGCCCGATCCCAGCCGGCCCCGCTATCTCCAAACCGTATGGGGCTATGGCTACGTCTTCGTGCCTGATGGTCAGCCCCGTCGCTAGGCGCCTATTGGTCTATGGGAGCCTGGGGCTGGGGATTGCGTCCCTGACCCTGGTGCTTCTTCAGACCCTGCTGGCCCAGCGTTTGGAGCGCAGCCGCATCGAGCAGCTGGGCGGTGACGTGTCCTTCAGCCTCAACCTGGGGTCCCTTGCTCTGGAGAGCCTGCCCCCCACGGGTCTGGCCCAGGTGACTGGTCTGCGCCTCGCGGTGGGTCGTACGCCAGCGGGCAGTTCCGGCCTCCAGGCCAGGCAGCTGCGGGCGGTGCTCTGCCGGCGACTGGCCCAGTGTCCATCGGTGCGGGTGGCTCCGCCTCCGGAACAGGGGTTATGGGTGGAGATGGTCTCGCCGCTGGAGCAGGTTTGGCTGTTTGTTCCCTTGCCTGGTGCTCAGCTCTGGCCACCGGATGCCACCTTGCTTGCCATCGCCCTGCTGGCGGGGGGGCTGGTTTCAATGCTCCTAGTACTGACCCTGGAGGTGGATCGCCCCCTGAGGCAGCTTGAGTTGGCCCTGGCCCGCGGTGGAGATGATCTCGCGGCGATGGCTGCGGCCTTGCAGGCCCTGCCTGACCAGCAGGGCACCCCTGCGGTCCGACGCCTTGTCAGGCATACCGGCTCAATGTTGGAGCGGCTGCGGCGAGCGGCTCAGGATCGCTCAGAAATGCTGGCCGGGATCGCCCATGACCTTCGCTCTCCGCTTACCCGCCTGCGCCTGCGTCTCAGCCTGAACGGCCGCGGAGGCGATGACCGTTCCAGCGCCGATCTCGATGCGCTGGAACGCATCACCGATCAATTTCTGGTGTTTGCACGGGGTGAGCAGGCTGAACTCGCAGTGCAGGTGCCGTTGGCGCAGCTTTTGGCCGAGGTGGCTGCCTCCTATGGCGATGATCTGGAGCTGGATCTTGTGCCCCTCGAGCGCTGGGTACGGCCCATCGCCCTGGGGCGGGCCGTGGCCAATCTCCTGGACAATTCCAGGTCCCATGGATGGGCGCCTTTTCGTCTGAGCTTGGGGCCCTGGGGTGGGCGGGGCCAGGGTTTTGAAATTCAGGTGTGGGATGGGGGGCGAGGCATTTCGGCCGATGCTTGGGATCGGGCCCTGCAGCCTTTCAATCGCCTCGATCCAGCGAGGGGTGGCGCAGGCCACGCTGGCCTGGGCCTGGCCATTGCCCAACGGGTCGCCAGGGCCGGGGGCGGTGAGCTCGTACAGCTGCGTCAGCCGCCACCCGCTCCAGGCCTGAACTTTGGTCTGGCGATTCGCTTTGGGTCGTTGCCCCGTCCCTGAGCGGCAGACACATCCGGTCACAATCGGGCCGCTGGTCTGTCGCGGTTCAGTCAGATTTTCCCGTCATGGTTGGGAAGTCGTTTCCTCCTGATTGCCAAGTGAACTTCAATTCCGGCTTCTCTACCCATTGTTGGCGTCGTTCTCCTGTCACCTCGCTGGCGATACCTTTGGCGGCCCTATTGGTGGGATTGGCCCCTTTCCCCGCCAGAGCGGAGGGCCCCTCACCGGCTTCCAAACTCACCGCGGAGCAGCGCGTCAAGATCTTTCCGGAGCAGAAGGCTTTGGCCGTGAAGAATCAAAAGGCCCGCATCACAATCTTGCAGCAGGGGGAACGCTGTCTGAGCGCGGCAGCCACTTCTGATGCGCTGAAAGGTTGCATGCGCCAGGAGCGAAAGCAGAACATGGCGCAGCGTCGTAGTGAATGGTCGGAGCTTCGCAGCCTGTATGCCCGTTATGGCATCAAGCTGCCTGAAAGCCGCCCTAAATCCGATGTAAAGCAGCTCAAGGCGAGTCCAGGTCCCGCAACGAAGACCCAGACTCCCTGAGGTTCTGACCTGCTTGCTTCAGGCCTCGTCGAGGGCGGCCACGCCGGGCAGCACCTTGCCTTCCAGCAGCTCCAGGCTGGCGCCGCCGCCGGTGGAGATGTGGCTCATCTTCTCGGCCACGCCCACCTTCTCCACGGCGGCCACCGAGTCGCCACCGCCGATGATCGTGATCGTGCCGGTGGCGCTCAGCTCCGCCAGGGTGTGGGCGATGCCGTTGGTGCCGGCGGCAAACTTGTCGAACTCGAACACGCCCATCGGCCCGTTCCAGATCACGGTCTTGCAGTCGGCCAGGGCCGCCTGGAACACCTTCAGGGAGTCGGGGCCGATGTCGAGGCCCATCCAGCCGTCGGGAATCGCCTCCACTTTGGCGATCTGGCTATTGGCATCGGGGGCGAAGTTGTCGGCCAGCACCACATCGGTGGGCAGCAGGAACTGCACGCCCTTGGCGGCCGCCTTGGCCTCGAGTTCCCGGGCCAGCTCCAGCTTGTCCTCTTCCACCAGGCTCTTGCCCACCGAGAGGCCGCGGGCCTTGTAGAAGGTGAAGATCATGCCGCCGCCGATCAGGATCTTGTCGCACTTGTCGATCAGGGCTTCGAGCACGCCGATCTTGCTGCTCACCTTGGAGCCACCCACGATTGCCGCCAGGGGGCGCTTGGGCGCATCGATGGCGCCCTGCAGGTAGGCCAGCTCCTTCTCCATCAGGTGGCCGGCCACGCTGGGATTGAGAAACTTGGTAACCCCCTCGGTGGAGGCGTGGGCCCGGTGGGCGGCGCCGAAGGCGTCGTTTACGTAGACCTCAGCAAGGGAGGCCAATTTTTGGGCAAATTCGGCCTCGTTCTTCTCTTCCTCAGCGAAGAAGCGCACGTTCTCGAGCAACACCACACCGCCTTCCTCCAGGGCGGCCACCTTGGCCTCGGCGTCGGGGCCGATGCAGCTTTCAGTCTTGGTGACGGGCACGCCCAGCAGGTCGCTGAGGCGGGCGGCCACCTGGGTGAGGCGCATGCCCTCGTTCACCTGGCCCTTGGGCCGGCCGAAGTGGGCTGCCAGGATCACCTTGGCGCCGTTCTCGCGCAGGTGGGCGATGGTGGGCAGGGCCGCACGGATGCGGGTGTCATCGGTGATGGCGCCGGCGTCGTCGAGCGGTACGTTGAAGTCAACCCGCACCAGCACGCGCTTGCCGCGGAGATCATCGGCCGAAAGGCTGGCCAGGGATCGCTTCGCCATGGGGCTCCAGGTGATAGGGAATAGCCGGGGGAGGTTAGCCCCCGACCCGCCCCTGGCTTTTCTCTTGCCCTCCCACTTGAACTCCCACTTGCCTCCCTTCGGCTTTCCCCCACCCGGCCGCCCTGGCCGGATTCCGGAGCGCCCTCCAGACTGAAATATCCCAGCCCTTAACGGCCCTGTCTGCGTACCCCGCGCCATGTTCGAAACCGTTCTTTTTCCCATCGACCAGAGCCGTCAGGCCTTGGAAACGGCGGCGGTGGCCCTGAAACTGGCCCAGCAGCACGCCAGCTCCCTGGTGCTGCTTTCGGTGGTGGAGCCCGGCCAGGACGACCCGGCCGCCACCGCTGAGCTGCTCCAGCAGGCCCGGGCCCGGTTTGAGCAGGCTGGGGTGAGCTGCCGGGTGATCGAGCGTGAGGGCATGCCAGCTTTTGTGATCGGTGATGTGGCCGATGAGATCAATGCCGATGTGATCGTGATGGGCACCCGCGGCATCGCGATCGAGAGCGACCAACAGAGCACCGCGGCGAGGGTGATCCAGCTGGCTCCCTGTCCGGTGCTGGTGGTGCCCTAGGTGACGCAACTCAGCGTCAATGCCCCGGCGATCCAGTGGTATCCGGGCCACATCGCCAAGGCGGAGAGGGCCCTCAACGCAAATCTCGCCAAGGTGGATTTGGTGATCGAGGTGCGCGACGCCCGCATTCCGCTGGCCACCTCCCACCCCCGGCTGCAGCGCTGGATCGGCAATAAGCAGCACCTGCTGGTGATCAATCGGGTCGACATGATTCCGGCGCCGGTGCGCCAGGCCTGGACCGCCTGGTTCCGGGCCCAGGAGCAGACCTGCTGGTGGTGTGACGCCAAGGTGGGCACCGGCGTCAAGCAGCTGCAACAGGCGGCGATCCGGGCCGGGGAGGCCCTCAATGCCCGCCGGGCCGGCAGGGGCATGAAGCCGCGGCCGGTGCGGGCCCTGATGCTGGGCTTCCCCAACGTGGGCAAGTCGGCCCTGATCAACCGGTTGGTGCGCCAGAAGGTGGTGGACAGCGCCCGCCGGGCCGGAGTGACCCGCAGCCTGCGTTGGGTGCGGCTGGGCCAGGACCTCGACCTGCTAGATGCCCCAGGCGTGCTGCCGCCCCGCCTAGACGACCAGCAGGCAGCCCTGCGCCTGGCCCTCTGCGATGACATTGGCCAGGCGGCCTATGACAACGAGGCCGCTGCCCTGGCCTTTGTGGCTCTGCTGGCCGGATTGGAGCAGCTTCCCGCCGCTGGAGTGCCCCATGGCCTGCTGGAGCGCCGCTACGGATTAGCTGTGCAGAATTCTGTACAGGATGTACGGAATCTTGAAGCCCCGGCTTTTCAGCCTGATGCCGATGCCTGGCTGGCCGCCGCCGCCGAGCGCCATACCAGTGGCGACAGCCTGCGCATGGCCACCAAGCTGCTCGACGATTTTCGCTGCGGCCGGCTGGGGGCGATCGCCCTGGAGCTGCCGTGAGCGAGTTCGGCGAAGGCGAAGGTGAGTTGCTGACGCTCACCTACCCCAAGCCCCTGCCGATGCGGCTGGATCGCTGGCTGGTGGCCCAGCGGCCGGAGCAGAGTCGGGCCCGGATCCAGAAGTTCATCGAAGCCGGCTATGTGCGGGTCAATGGGGTCACCGGCCGGGCCAAGACCCCCCTGCGCCAGGGCGACAGCGTGGCGCTGTGGATGCCGCCGCCGGAGCCCCTGCCCTATCTGGTGCCCCAGGCCATGCCCCTGGATGTGCTCTACGAAGACTCCCATCTGATCGTGCTCAATAAGCCCGCCGGGCTCACCGTGCATCCGGCGCCCGGCAACAGGGACGGCACCCTGGTGAATGGCCTGCTGCACCACTGCCCCGACCTGCCCGGCATCGGCGGGGAGCTGCGGCCCGGCATCGTGCACCGGCTCGACAAGGACACGACGGGCTGCATCGTGGTGGCCAAGAGCCAGGAGGCGCTGGTGAAGCTGCAGGTGCAGATCCAGAAGCGGATCGCCTCGCGCCAGTATCTGGCGGTGGTGCACGGGGTGCCTACGGCCGATTCCGGCACGGTCGTGGCCCCCATCGGCCGCCACCCAGCCGACCGCAAGAAATACGCCGTAGTCCACGACGACTCGGGCCGCCACGCCTGCACCCACTGGCGCCTGGTGGAGCGGCTGGGCGACTACTCCCTCCTGCGTTTCAAGCTGGATACCGGCCGCACCCACCAGATCCGGGTGCACTGCGCCCACCTGGGCCATCCGATCGTGGGTGACCCGGTGTACTCCCGCTGCCGCAAGCTGCCGCTGGATATGCCCGGCCAGGCCCTACACGCCGTGCAGCTGGGGCTCAACCACCCGATCCACGGCGAGCGGATCGTGTGCGAGGCGCCGCTGCCGGAGCTGTTTGAGCGCTTGCTGGCGGCGCTCAGGCGGCGCTAGGCAGCCGCGGGCAGGCCTCCACAAGCTTGCGGGTGATGGCCGCCTGGGGATGGCTCAGCAACCGGGCGCCCGGGCCCTCCTCCACGATTACGCCGCCGTCGAGCACGATCACCCGGTGGCAGAAGCCGCTGGCCACCGACAGGTCGTGGGTGACAAACAGCAGGCCCAGGCCCAGCCGCTGCTGCAGATCCCGCAGCAGGGCCAGCACGTCGGCCTGCACTTCGGCGTCGAGCATGCTGACGCTTTCGTCGCAGAGCAGCACTTTTGGCTCCAGCACCAGGGCCCGGGCGATGGCCACCCGCTGCTGCTGGCCGCCCGAGAGCTGGCTGGGCAGGCGGTTTTCGAAGGCTTCAGCTGGGGTCAGCCCCACGGCAGAGAGGAGTTCCCGGGCCCGGCGGCGGGCCTGGTTACGGCTGGCCAGGCCGTGGATCAGCAGGGGATCGGCGATGGCTTCGCCCACAACCATCTGTGGGTTGAGGCAGGCCAGGGGGTCTTGAAAAACCATCTGCAGGCCCCGTCGCGCCTGGCGTAGGGCCTGGCCGCGCAGGGCCAGCAGGTTGCGGCCTTCGAGTCGCACCGTGCCGCCCCGCACCGGTGCCAACCCCATCAGGGCTCGGCAGAGGGTGCTCTTGCCGCAGCCTGATGCCCCCACCAGGCCAATGGTTTCGCCCCGCTGCAGCCTCAGGCTCACCCCGTCCACCGCTTTGAGCCAGCGGCGTTGCCAGGGCAGGGAGGGCAAAGGGTGCCAGCTGCGCAACTCCTCCAGCTCCAGCAGGGCCGGCGCCGGTGCGGGCATCGCACTCTGGGCTCCCTCCCGCTGCCGCGCCTTGGCCACTAGCCGCTGGGCCAGGGGGGAGGCCGGGGCGGTGAGCAGTTGTTGGGCGGGGGCCTGCTCGATCAGGCGGCCCTGGTCCAGCACGGCGATCTGGTCGCACCAGCGGCCCGCCAGCGCGAGGTCGTGGCTGATCAGCAGCAGGGCGCTGCCCGCTTCGCCGCAAAGTGCGCTGAGCTCCCCCATCACCTGGCCGGCGATGGCCACATCCAGGCTGGTGGTGGGCTCGTCGGCGATCACCAGGGGCGGATTGAGGGCCATGGCCAGGGCGATCGCCAGCCGCTGACGCATGCCGCCGCTGAATTCATGGGGGTAGCTGCCGTAGCGCTGGGGGTTGATCCCGACCCTGGTCAGCAGCTCCTCGGCCCGTTCTCGCACCTGGCGCCGCCGCCAGCGGGGCCGGTGGGCGGCCAGGGTGTCCCCCAGGTGGTCGCCGATGGTCAGCAGGGGGTTGAGCCGGGTCATGGGGTCCTGGAAAACCAGGCCCACCGCCTCGCCACGCAGTTGGCGCAGGGCCGGCCGCTGCAGCCGGCCGGGCTCCTGCCCCGCCAGCAGTAGCCCGCCGCTGCACTGGCTGCCTGGGGGCAGGAGCTGCAGCACCGCCCGGGCCACGGTGCTCTTGCCGCAGCCGGAGGGCCCAACCAGGGCCAGCCTCTGGCCTGGGCTCAGGCTCAGGGTCAGCCCATCCAGGGTGGGCTGGTCGCAGCCCGGGTAGCGCACCACCAGGTGGTCAATCGCAAGCACGGGGCTGGTCATGGTCTCCAGCTAGGCAGTATCTGCATACGATGGGAGAAATCCACAGGGCGGAATGCTCAAGGCGGTTGCCGATCTTGATCAGGACCGATCGATCCGCCCCCCTGCTGACTATGGCGTGCCCCTGCCCGAGTGGCTGCAGCGCTGCCTAGAGCACGTGCCGCCGGGCCAGGACAACAGCTGCCCTACGGACCCCGAGCTGCTGCTCGCCTGCGCCTTCGATTACGCCTACCGCCATCACCAGGGCCAGTTGCGGGCCACAGGCGAGCCCTACATCATCCATCCGATCGCCGTTGCCGATCTGCTGCGGGAGACCGGCGCCAGTGCAGGGGTAATCGCCGCCGGCTTCCTGCACGACGTGGTCGAGGACACCGGAGTCACCCCCGATGAGATCGAGGCCCACTTCGGCGCCGAGGTGCGGGCCCTGGTGGAGGGGGTCACCAAGTTGGGCGGGATCCATTTCACCAACTACACCGAGGCCCAGGCAGAAAATTTGCGTCGCATGTTTCTGGCCATGGCCAGCGACATCCGCGTGGTGCTGGTGAAGTTGGCAGACCGCCTCCACAACATGCGCACGCTGGCGGCCCTCAAGCCAGAGAAGCAGCAGCGCATCGCCCGCGAAACCCGGGAGATCTATGCCCCCCTCGCCAACCGGTTGGGGATTGGCAGGCTCAAGTGGGAGCTGGAGGATCTGGCCTTCAAAATCCTCGAGCCCGAGGCCTACCGCGACATTCAGAAGCAGGTGGCAACCAAGCGCAGTGACCGGGAAGAGCGCCTGGGGGTGACCGTGCAGTTGCTGCGGGATCGCCTCGCCGCCGCGGGGCTGCACAACTGTGAGGTGAGTGGCCGGCCCAAGCACCTCTATGGCATCTGGAGCAAAATGCAGCGCCAGCAGAAGGCGTTCCACGAAATCATCGACGTGGCCGCCCTCAGGATCCTCTGCCCCAACCTGGAGGGCTGCTATCGGGCCCTGGCGGTTGTCCACGACACGTTCCGGCCGATTCCCGGTCGCTTCAAGGACTACATCGGCCTACCCAAGCCCAATGGCTACCAGTCGCTGCATACGGCGGTGATCGGTCGCCATCGGCCGATTGAGGTGCAGATCCGCACCACTGAGATGCACCGGGTGGCCGAGTACGGCATCGCCGCCCATTGGAAATACAAGGAGGGCGGTTCACCGGCGGCCCCCGGGGCCGATGCGGAGCGCTTCAACTGGCTGCGCCAGCTGGTGGACTGGCAGAAGGATGACGGTGGCAAGGACAGCAGCGATTTTTTGCGTTCCATCAAGGAGGACCTCTTCGACGAGGAGGTGTTCGTGTTCACCCCCAATGGCGATGTGGTGGGGCTGCGCAAGGGTTCCACCGCCGTTGATTTCGCCTACCGGATCCATTCCGAGATCGGCAACCACTGCCAGGGAGTGCGCATCAACGATCGCCTCTGCCCCTTGGCCACCCCGCTACAGAACGGCGATTTCGTGCAGGTGATCACCGCCAAGACGGCGCACCCGAGCCTCGACTGGCTCAATTTCGTGGCCACCCCCACGGCCCGCAACCGCATCCGCCATTGGTACAAGACGAGCCATCGCGACCAGAACATCCTGCGCGGCACCGAGATGTTGGAGCGCGAACTGGGTCGCGACGGCTTCGATGCCCTGCTCAGCGGCGAGGCGATCGCCCGGGTGGCCCGCCGTTGCAACCTTGCCGGCACGGAGGATCTGCTGGCATCCCTCGGCTTTGGTGGGGTCACGCTGCACCAGTTGCTAAATCGGCTGCGGGAGGAACTGCGCCTGGCCAGCGCCGCCGCTGTGGCGGTGCCCAGCAATGAGCAGGTCGCCGCCGAGCTTTCAGCCCACGCTGCCCATCCCGATCTCCAGTCTTCGTCGCCGGCGGGCACCAGCGCAATCTTGGGCCTCGAAGGCCTCGACTATCGGCTGGGGGGGTGTTGCACCCCCCTGCCCGGCGAGCCGATCTTGGGAGCGGTGGCCCTGGGTAACCACGGCATCACCATCCATCGCCAGGACTGCTCCAACCTGGGCCAGGTGCCGGCCGAACGGCGCCTGCCGGTGCGCTGGAACTCCGCGGTGCAAGTCAGCCCGCGGCGTTATCCAGTGCAGTTGCGCATCGAGGTGCTCGATCGAGTTGGCGTGCTCAAGGACATCCTCACGCGCCTCTCAGACCACCGCATCAACGTCAGTGATGCCCGGGTGCGCACCACTCCCGGTAAGCCGGCCCGCATTGACCTGCGGGTGGAGCTCGACAGTTCCGGCCAGCTGGCCAGCACCATCGGCCAGATCCGTTCTATGGCCGACGTGCTTGACATCGCCCGCACCGGGATCGGCTAGACCCGGATGGATTAAGGGCAAATTGAAGCTTTAAGGCAAGGTGAAGCCGCCGGTGTTGAGGTGCTTCAGGTCGAGCATCACCACCGTCAGCCAGCCCAGTAGGGCCAGGCCCCCCAGGGAACCCAGCACCAGCAGCAGGCCGGAGAGTGCCGAGCCAGAGGATCCCTTGCCGTCTGCCACAGGTAGTTGTTGAGGGTCTTTGATCTTCGCACCAGTGGCCCTAGTCGAAGAGGTCGGGGTCGCTGCTGCTGATCTCGTCCCAGAGGGATTGAAAATTCAGCCAGCCGGCCTGCTCCGTGCCGATTCGGGCGTGGGTGTATTCGGCCCACTCGTTTCGGATCAGCTGGGGTTCACCCGCCGCCTCCGCAAGCAGCTGGCTCTGGCAGCAGCGTTCCATGGCAATGAACCAGAACGCCGCCGCATCAACGCTCTCGCCCACGCTGAGCAGGCCGTGATTCTGGTGGATGGCTGCTTTGCCGTGATCAAAGTGCCTGGCGAAGCTCTGGCCGGATTCCTCTTCCAGCACCACCTTGCCGCCGTCTTCGCTGATCAAGGCGTGGTCGTTGAAGAACATGCAGGCATCCTGCGTGATCGGATTGAGGTGCCGGCCCAGGCTGGCAAAGGCCCTGCCGTATGGGGAATGGGCGTGGGCCGCGGCATTCACTTCCGGTCGACGCTGATGGATCGCGGCATGCAACACGAAGGCCGCCCGGTTGACCGGACGGTTGCCGATCACCACCTCGCCGGCATGGTTCACCAGGATCAGGTCGCTGACTCGCATCCGCCGAAATGAATGGGCGAAGGGGTTCACCCAGAAGTGGTCTGGATATTCCGGGTCCCGGGCGGTGATGTGCCCGGCGACCCCTTCGCCGAAGCCAAGGCGGCCAAAGATGCGCAGGGCGCCGGCCAGCCTTTCCTTGCGGTGTTGTCTTTCCTCGGCCAAGCAGCTGAAAATTGGCGGGCTTTGATGCCGGATGTTTTTGGGGGTGAGTGGCACCCCATCGATACAGCCGCTGTCCGCTGGCTCCATCGCAATTAGGCGGCTTTCTGGTTGGAGGCGGCACGGCGGGAGTTGGCCTGGCGAGTTGCCTTCGAGCGCCCCAGCGGCAGGATCAGCAAATCGGTGATGCCGTTGAGGCCATTGGCCAGCAGTTCCCAGGTGGATTCAAGCTGGGGCAGCAGTTTCCAGCCGATCCGCACAGATCCACTGGCAAGTGAGAGCACGGCTGTCACTGCCACCACGGCCAGGGCTGCGAAGCCGAGCATCTGGGCAACCCCGAGCAGCAGGCGCACCAGGCCTTTGGCCATGATGTGAACGCCGCTGATCAGGTTGTAGATCGCCTGGCTGGCAACCAGCAGGCTATCGAGCTTCACAAAGTGGGCGAGGCCAAACAGGATTGCCAAAGCGGCTGCCCCGGCGATGCTCAACATCAGTCCTTTGCGGAGCTCCTGGGAGTCTGTTTTGGACCAGTTTGGAGATCGCTGGGCCCGTCCAGACTGCTTGTTGGCAGAGCTGAACTCGAGGATCTTATCCATGGAGTGATGGTGCGATTCGCAGCGGTTGGCCGCCATTGCCATGGGACGGTTGACCAGCTGGCCTATGGCTTGCTGGTCAGCGGCTTCTGATTGGCGTTGCCGTAGTTACAGCCCGTTTGGGCCTGGTTACCTACAACCACCCCACCTGCGGGATAGCCAGTCATGACCTCCGAGCAAGCGGCCCAGCTGATCGACGAAACCCTCGACCTGGTGCATCAGCGCCTCCAGGATCTCCAGGCCCAATCTCTCCCCCGGGAGCAGCACGCCCTGGCAGAGGAGTTTCGCGAGTGGCGCCACCCGGAAGGTGGCCACATCGACCTGATGGTGTTTCCGGGGCTGGCTAACCCCTGAGCAGGGCGCTAGATCTGCGGGCACTTTGGCGCTGAAATGCTGCGATACCCGACCACGTCGGATTTGCTGACACCATCGCCGCCGGGTCTCCCCCGCCAGTGCGGGCGACACCGAGTGCTTCAGCTGGCTGCGCCAGCTCGTGGATTGGCAGAATGATGGCGGGGCCATGACAGCAGCGACTACCTCGCCTCGATCAAGGACGACCTCTTCGATGAGGAGGTGTTTGTGTTCACCCCCAACGGCGATTGCGTGCAGGTGATCCCGCCAAGGCGACCCACCCCAGCCTCGATTGGTTGAACTTCGTGGCCACCGCGACGAGAACATCAGCCGCGGTACCGAGATGCTCGAGCGCGAGTTGGGCCGGGATGGCTTTGATGCCTTGCTCCACGGGAAGGCGATGGCCAAGGTGGCCAAGTGTTGCAACCTGGTCGGCACCGAAGATCTGCTGGCCTCCGAAGCGGCTGCCCCCGGTGCTCAGCAATGGGCAGAAAGACATCTTGATTCGCGCCGCCGCAGGCAAGCTCACCAACACCATGAACCAAATCCCCATCCGGCAGATGTGCTCGACATCTGCCGGATGGGGATTGGTTGAACCCATCTTGCTTGAAACCCTGGCAAAATACCCGCTACAGTTCACTGTGTCCACAGGATCTATATTGCCGAATGAATCAGAGCTCCCGCTTTCGTGGCCTGCTCGCTTCTTTGAGTTGGCTTGGGGCTCTTGCTGTAACGGCTATCTCCTTGCCGGCACGGTCGATTGAAGTGGTGCAGATCAAGTTCCCTTTTGATTTGGGTACCTATACCGTCAAAGTTTCGGAGCTTGCTAATTCGAAGGCCCTGCTCAATGGCACCAGTGATTTGGCAGAGGTTGACCGTGCGACGGACGGCAAACTTGGTCAACTTTTGGCCAAGGCATTTTTTACGCCCCTCCCCCTGAGTAAGGCAACATTTCAAGGAGGTGGCGGTACAGCCATCGTTGATCAGGTGATCGCAGGCTTGGCGGCGCTCGGCCAGCTTCAAGGGCTTACGTCCATGCAATCACAGCAAGAATTCAAAGCAGCGATTAAGCGGGCCACCGAGGCAGGCCCCGTCACCTTGTCATCGATCCTGCAGCAGTTGCCTGGCCAGAGCGCCAGCTTTGACTTGGACAAGATGCTTGCCAACATGCAGCGAAATGTGGGATTGATGCGGGTGGCCAACCAATTGGCGGCCAGCCTTCCTCCGGCAACCATTGACCCCCAGCTTCAGAAGCCAGGTCCCCTGCCGATTGCCTCACGACGGATTGAGCTGGTGGCGGCCCACCGGCAGGCGCCCGTTGAGATCGAGGTGATTGCGCCCACGCGGAACCCCAATGGCAAGCTTGTGGTGATCTCCCATGGATTATGGGATTCGCCCCATAGTTTTTGGGGCTGGGCTGAATACTTGGCCTCCTATGGCTACACCGTGACTCTTCCGGTTCATCAGGGGAGTGATAAAGGCCAGCAAGCCGCAATGTTGGATGGATCGGCACCGCCTCCTTCCCCTGCTGAATTACGACTCAGGCCTCAGGATGTGAAAGCAATTCTCGATGCAGTGGCCGATGGCCGTCTTGCTGGATTTCAGGGTATTGATACTAAAAATGTTGTAGCGATAGGCCATTCATGGGGTGGGGTTACTGTAGGCCAGTTGGCTGGTATTCGCGCCAACGGTGACTTGCTTCGACTGCGCTGCCCCAATCGCAATGATCCTGATGAGAGTATTAGCTGGGTTTTGCAATGCTCCTTTGTCAATGCGACTGCCGATTTCAATATGTCTGATACGAGGGTCAAGGCCATTGTTGTGGTGAGCCCACCGATTGGCTTGATAGCTGATCCTCGTATTGGTCAAGACGGCCTGCATGCACGCATTCTCCTGATCTCCGGAACTCGTGATTTTGTTGTTCCTCCGGATCCCGAGGCGATAGGTCCCTTTGGTATGGCTCCTGATGATGGTCACCATCTCGTGCTAGCAAAAGGCGGTGACCATTTCAATTTGCGTGCTCCGAAAGGTGAGAAGTCGGTGGCTGTTCTCTCGCCAGTGATTTTGGCTTGGGTGAATGGGGCCTTTGCGGCGGGCTCCTCCGTAGCGCCTGGACCCAATGCTTCTGATCTGCTTCCAGCCAACGGCTGGGGCAGCCCAACCATGGTTTTGGTGGATGTGCCGAGGGAGAAAGCCAAGCGATAGGTCCTAAGACTTGAGAGCCAAGACTGTGGCTTTTTATCTAGCCGGGAATCAACCAACGTAGGGGGGTAAAGCGCAATCTTTGCTCCCAAGTGCGAAATATCATCCAGGCTTGTTGGTAGCTCAGCGCCTCCTTCTTGGCATTTGCTACCCCTGAATAGCCCAGCGCACCCGCTAGCAAAAGGCGCTTCGAGGTGTAGCTCTTCGAGAGGTCCACGGTAAGGGCGATCTCCCGCAAGGCGTCTGCTTCTGGGGTCCATCGCGCCAGAAAGTGTTCCTGGGCCTGGGCGACAACGGCGCCAGCCTCAGAGCCTTGCTCCAGGGCTAGAGCCAGGCATTGGTCAAGCACCATGGCGCTTTCCATTGCGGCATTCACGCCCTGGCCGATGGGGGGCACCGGCGCTCCCGCATCGCCGGCTAGTACCACCCGGCCGCTGACGAGGGAAGAACAGCGCTTGGATTTGCCTGTGGCGATGCAGTCCCGCTGGCTGAACTCTGCGATGCGTTCTGGTGAGGCATAACGAAGAAGCAAAGGCTGGGTTTGTTGAAGAAACTTCTTGGCCTCGTCTGCAGAGGAAAAACTACGAGATCCTGAAAATCCAAGCTGGCAAAACCATCGAGGATCTTCCCTTCCGTTCGGCCCGTTAATGGCGCCGGTTACTGCCGTTACAGGGCGAACTGCATGCACATATAGATACTCAGGATTCAACTCGTCGAGATGTTGGTCAAGATGCAGCATGATTGAGTGATTCCCTAGGTCCATTGATGACACAGAGAACGATGGATCAAGCTGTTGCAATGTGGAGCGGGTGGCGCTTCCGCTCCCATCGCAGCCAATGATCATGTCAAATGTTTCTTCATGGCAGCTGCTTTTGTCTGTTGACTCCAGAAGAAGGATGCCTTTTCTTGCGTCAATGAGATGCGCCCTTGTGGCAAAGAACAGGCGTGAGTTGGCCGAGCCAGCTTGGCTTAGCTCTGCTTGAAGAACCCTGCATATGTCTCCCCGGCTTCCAGTCCAGCCTTGTCCTGGATAGGCCTCGGTCATCGTTCTGTTGGGTGCTCGATTTGTCCATGCAGGGAGTGCATATTTGAGGCCACGAAATCGAATCAGCTCCTGGTCAAAGCGTTTGCTTGCTCCCACATGTTCTGCGGCTTTTTTCCCGTGACCAGTGATATCTATTGTGTAGCTGCGATTGGGGTTGTAGGTGGCCGTCTCCAGATGATTGCCGCCCCTTTCAAAGATCGTGATGTCAACCCCACGTCTTGCCAGGGCCAGTCCACAGGTGAGTCCGGCAGGTCCGGCACCAATGATGGCTATTTTGAGAGGGGTTGGCATTTCGACGCTTTGCTTCCGCAATAGGTTAGGTGTTGTGAGGTGGGTGCTTTGCCGATAGGGCTAGATAGGTGCCTTGGCTATCTTGTGAACCTCTAATTTGTCAATCAATATGTTGCGCTTCGTTTTTGACTAGTTTGTGTCCAGTCATGACCGCCGCGGAAGCGCCCCAACTGATTGGCACCTGCCTCGATCTGGTGCACCAGGGCCTTCAAGACTTGTAGGCCCAATTCCTGGCTGTCGAGCAGCGGGCCCTGTCGGCGGAATTTCGGTAATGGCGCCATCCCAATGGGGGCCATATCGATCTGATGGTGTTCCCCGGCCTGGCCAGCTAACCGCTGAAATGGGGTGATGGTTTCCTCCATCGGCACTGACCACGGCCATCCCCACGACCACCTCCACGGCTACGGCTTCGACACCATTGCCGCCGTGGCCACCGCCGTGGCCCCTGGGGAGGGCAGTGTGGCCATCGTGCGGATTTCTGGGCCTGGGGCCGAAGCGATTGGTCACCAGTTGTTTGTGGCCCCAGGCAGCCAAAGCTGGGAGAGCCACCGGGTGCTCTACGGCCACGTGGTGGATCCGGCCAGCGGTGAGCGCGTTGATGAGGCCCTGCTGTTGTTGATGCGGGCCCCCCGCAGCTTCACCCGGGAAGACGTGGTGGAACTGCACTGCCATGGCGGCCTGGTGGCGGTGCAGCGGGTGCTGGAATTGATGCTGGCGGCTGGGGCACGGCGGGCGTTGCCGGGGGAATTCAGCCAGCGGGCGTTTTTAAACGGCCGGCTCGACCTCACCCGCGCCGAAGCGATTAGCGAGATGATCACGGCTCGCAGCCGCCGGGCGGCCCAGCTGGCGATGGCTGGCCTCGATGGCGGCCTGCATCAGCGCATCGGCGCCCTGCGCGAGCGGTTGCTCGATCAGCTGGCGGAGCTGGAGGCCCGGGTTGATTTCGAGGAGGATCTGTCGCCCCTCGATGGCAATGCGGTGGCGGCCGAGCTGGCGGCGGTTCACGGCGAGCTGGAGCAGCTGGTGGCCGAGGCGCGCCAGGGGGAGTTGCTGCGCGAGGGCCTGCGGGTGGCGATCGTGGGCCGGCCGAACGTGGTCAAATCCAGCCTGCTCAACCTGCTCAGCCAGCGGCAGAAGGCGATCGTGACCGAACT
>NZ_JAGQCQ010000159.1:0-8228 GCF_024346275.1 Cyanobium sp. BA20m-p-22 | reverse complement strand
CCCCCCGCTCGCTCGCTTCGGTGTTGGTGGTCGCTTTCCCCGGCGGCCCAGGCACCGCCTCGCTGGTGAGAGAAGCCCGTCGCATGGCATCCCATTCCCCGGTGCCGATCTGCGTGGCAGAGGTCTGCCCATCGGCCGGGCGCTGGGCCGTGCCGGCTGGCGTCGGCTGCTCCTGATCTCCCACCCCAAGCCGTTCGCGCCCCTGGCGCTCCGTTCCGTCATTCCGTCCATTCCCATCCCCATCCCCATCGCCTTCTCACCGTCATGGCTGTTCTTACCCCTATTCCCACCGCCATTCCTGTCGTCGATTTAGCTCTTCCAGCTGCAGGTCCTGCCTGCTCCCTCCAGCGATCCAGTTCGCTCTGGCAGCTGGGCAGCGAAGCCCAGGAGCTGACCACCGCTATCTCCCAGCTGGCTGAGCAGCTGGAAACGGATGATCCCGAACAGCGGGCCCTGGCCCTCGCAGAGCTGGAGGCGGCCCTGCTGGCAGAAGAGGGCAACAAGGCGGCCTTGGCAGCCAAGGCCGATGCCACCTGCTGGGTGATCGAGCACCTGCGCGGCCAGGCCGCCTACCGCCAGCAGCAGGCCAAGCGGCTCACCGATCTGGCCCGTAGTGATTCAGGCCGGGCTGATGCACTGGAAGAGTCGCTGATTTTTGTCCTCACCCAGCTGCAGCCGGCGGCTACGCGCTTCTCCTTCCCCGATCACGAGCTCAGCAGCCGCAAGTCCCAGGCCGTCCTGATCGACGACGAAGACGCCCTCGATCCCGAATGGCTCGCCATCAAAACCACCAGTCAGCCCGATAAGGCCGCCATCAAAGAGGCCCTCAAAGCCGGCCGCCAGATCACAGGAGCCCAGCTGCTCACCCGCCGCAGCTGGCGCATCCACTAACAGCCACTGGCCCTCATCGACATGGGTCTGCTGCAGGAGCGGGCCCAGATCACTTCATCCGCAATCAACTCAAACCAATTCACCGCCATGACCACAACCGTGTTCTCCGCCGAGCAGATCGCTGCTCTCTCTGCTCCCCTTGATCGCGCCAAGGTTCAGACCCGTAGCCAAGCAGGCCGCTCCCTGACCTACCTGGAGGGTTGGCAGGCCATCGCGGAAGCCAACCGCATCTTTGGCTTTGATGGCTGGCAGCGGCAAACCGTCGCCCTCCGCTGCGCCAACCAGAGCGAACGCACCATCGGCCGCGACCAGAAATCCGGCTGGGGCGTCACCTACACCGCCCGCGTTCGCATCACCGTTGGAGAAGGGGCAGGCTCTCAGGTGATCCGAGAAGGCAGCGGAGCCGGCCATGGCATCGATGCCGACCTGGGCCAGGCCCATGAATCCGCTCTCAAGGAGGCCGAAACCGATGCCATGAAGAGGGCGCTGATGACCTTTGGGAACCCGTTTGGCTTGGCCCTCTACGACAAGCAGCAGCGACAGGTCACCCACTCAGAAGGGGACAGCTCCCAAGCGCCCCCCAGTGCCAGCAACGGCACGCGGTCAATCCAGCGCAGGCCATCACCCCCAGCTCCTTGCTCTGGGAGGGAAGCTGGCGACGACCCGGGCCTGATGCCCCTCGACCCGGCCACAACCGGCAAGATTCTCGTCACCCTGCGGGGGCTCCCCCGGCCGGCGCTGGAAGACTTCACCAAGGCGTTCCGCAAGCGGTTCCTGGTGCCCCAGGAGGCCAGCTCCATCGCCGATCGGATCTGCCAGAAGCGTCATCACGACTGGATCGAGGCCTACCTGGTGCAGCAGAGACAGCCTGTGGCATGAGCCCAAGGCCCAGCTGTGCGGCAGGCAGTGGAGCGCTTGCAAAGGCACACCAGGAGATACCCAACTACTGCTGGTCTGGGTATAAACCGCGCAGCAACTCGGCGCCATGCCCAGCCACACCGCAAGGTCGCTCAGCCATGGGAATACTGAGGACACCTGAAGAATGGCGCCCCCACGCTTTGATCCCCATGGCTATTTGGAGGCCGGCATCCATCGCTGCACGTTGGAAGAGCTGGAGGAGCTGTTTGGCTGGAACGCTTGCCGTAGACGGCTACTCGCCCAGCTCAGAAGGTTTGTGGAGAATGAGCTGATGCAAGCCGCCGGTCAACTGCCACCGCTGGTGCTTGATGGCACCTTCGTTACACGGCACGAAAGCCCAGCCGAGATCGTGGCGGTGTTGCTTCTCGATGAGATCGCAGCAGAGAGCTTTTGGGATGGGGCTGATCTCTATACCTCGCACAAGACGCTTCACCCTCGCTACCAGATCCGCCTGTACGTCCATTCCGCGTTCTACGGCATGGACGCATTGAGCAGGGTCCAGGTGATCGACATCGTGGAACTGCTGGAGAAAGGCCTCGATGCCAAGCACATCAAAGGTGTGGTGAGGTTGAACTGATGAGCAGCTGGCTCGATGCAATGGAAGCCAAAGCGCGGCTGATCCATCAGGAAATCCTGGGAGCCCAGGAGCTTGCCCGCCGCTCCGGAAAGGATCCGCGGGAGTTCACCGAACCTCTCTACGCCGAGCTAACCCGTTACTACCGCGTCAACTTCTCCTATGCCCTGCTCGCCGACAACGCCGATCTGATCGCCCGTTACCGCGGCCCGGGGGTCGCGCACCGCGAGCCGCCGGTGTCTTGGGTGACGGATGTCTTTGGCCGGCTGCGCAAGGAAATTCAGTTGGTGGCCAAGGCGATCGCCGGGATGGAGGAGAAGAAGGTGCGCTGGCCCGCCGATCTCGACCCCCAACTAGCTGGGGTGACCTACGGCAGCCTGGTGGTAGGCATGCGCGTGCCAAGACCCGGAGACGCGGGTGCTGACGGTCAGGCCGTGCTGCCCGGAGTTAGCGATGACCTCTATCGGGCCGTGCAGACAGCGGTGCAGAGCCTGCCGGCGATTCCACGCCTGATCCAGGACGGTGTGATCAGTGAGGCCATCTACGAGCAATTCCCCGATCCAGCCGTACGCGACACGTTGATGGTGGCAGCCAAGCGCCTGGCACCCTCAGCCCAGAATAAGGCGATCAGTGAACTGTTCCTCAGCGGCCCGCAGCCCAGTGAAGAGCTTGGACCGGCCCAGGCACTCACCAAGCAGAGCCGCCAGATCCTGCTACGCAGCCTGAACGCGCCCAGCAACCGCCGTATGAAGGCGAACGGTGAGTTCGAAGGCGTGGTGCGGGAGGTTGACCTCGATGCCCGCCGTTTTGAAATCAGAGGGCGCGGCGCAAGCGTCGGTATGCGCTGCATCTACGAACCCGCCTATGACGGCCAAATCATCGGCATGCTCAACGCCGCCGTGCGGGTGAAGGGCAGCTACGAGGCAGCGGCCGATGAGCAGCCCAGGCTGGTGAGAGTTGAGCAGATCACCGTCACCCGACCACCGGATCAGCAGCTAATGCTCGGCGTCGAGCCATAGATCAGCTCACGCACTTTGCTCAAGCACCGCATGGGCATCCAAGCCGGAGTCACCGCCTGTCAGGAAGCGCTCCAGCCGCTGAGTCAATGCCCCGCTGGGAGGCCAGGTCCTGAGCTGGCTCTGCCATGGCCACGCTTCTCGCTTCTGTTCCTGTCTCCGTTCACCGGTATCCCGCCCGCCGGCTGCACTTCTCTGCCAAAGGAGTTGAGCTGCTGATCGAGCGCCAGGCCGAGCAGCCGCGAATCATGAACTGGAGGCCCTGCTGCCCTTCTGAGGGCTTCAGCCCCTTTTTCTCAGGCCTGGGCTGTGCGCAGCAGAATGGGCATATGGAGTCCACCACCATGCACACGTTTTCAGTGTTGTAGGGAGATTTCGTGGACTCCTCAAAGTGAGCGCAACAACGACTCATAGGCCTTGTGTGACCCCACCCAGAACCAAATCAACGTGCCGTCCTTCAGCACACCTACGGCGCGCCAATCGAGATCGACACGAGCTGAGTAGATCGGCAGGGTTGCGTGAACCTTCTTGAATCTGAGGGATGGGTGCGACGGGTTATCTCGCCACAGTTGGTAGGCGCGCTTGATTTTCCGCCTCCTCTCCAAGGGCGCCTGGATGTAGAGCTGCCGGAACTGGTCGGTCGTAACCGAGTTCACTGCAACTGGTCGATGGGCTGAACCCGGCCGGCCTGGAAATCCTGAATGGTTTCATTGGCCATCCGCTCCAGCAAATTCTGCGAGTCGGCAAAGAGTGCGCTCCAGCGCTCTTCCGATTCCATTTCCTCAAGCAGGATCGCCGCCAGAGCATCCTGTTCCTCCTCAGGAAGCTGGGCAGCAGTGGCAACCGCGGTCGACAAGGCTTGAGTCATCGCTCCCGCTCCAGATCAGAGGTCTTAATCCATTCTGTCAGGCGCAGCCAGCGGTCACCGGAGAGTGGCGGGACCTGCTCAGAGCGACTGCTCCAGGGCAGCCAGCACCGAATCGGCAGCCAGCCCAAGGTCGCCGTCTACAAGGAAGCGCTCCAGCCGCTGATCGATCAGCTGTCGATCGGAGTCGGTGAGCTCAGGGTCCTTCTGCTCGGCCGCGATCGAGTCCCACAGGGCCTGGGCCAGCTTCAGGCGTTCCGCCAGGGGCAGGGACAGCAGGTCATTCACCACAGGCCATGCCGGCAGAACCGGGGGCTGGGACCCTTTAACCGTAGCGGGGGCATTGGGGCAAGTCGCCACCAGGCCGTCAAACACCCACCTGAATCCCTCGTCCAGGCCTCCTGCTGCGTCAAGGATCTAGCCATGCGCCCCGGTGGGGCGTCCTTGTCACATCCCTGCGGCTGGCCGTTGGGGGTGGGGTTCTCTGCCGTCCCCAGATGGCTGCCCCACTTTCCCGCTCTGCCCTCCGTGCCCGCGATGCCCTAGTGCTCCAGCACCTCTCCCTGGCTGATGCCGTTGCCTCAGCTGTAGCCCGCCGCTTCTTCCCTTTGGTTGAGCGGGAGGATCTGGTCCAGGTGGCTAGAGAAGCCCTGCTCCGTTCTGTGCTGCGCTGCAAAGCAGGTGAGCCGGCAGAGCCCTATCTGCGCCGCTGCATCTCAGGTGCCCTGCAGCATCACCTGCGCGATCGGGTGAGGCTGGTGCGCATTCCACGCCGGCTGCATGAGCAGGGTCAGTGCCCCCTGGGTCACATCAGCCTTGATGGCCACGCAGCTGGCGAGCCGTGCCTGCTCGATCAGCTGGCCAGCCCTGAGCAAGAAGCAGCCGGGCCCGCTGATGATCTGGCGCTGGAGCAGCTAGTAGATCAGCTGCCGGCAGCTCAAGCCACGGCTCTGCGGCTCACCATCCTCGAGGGCCTCTCGCTCCGGCAGGCGGCCTCGCAGCTGGAGATCAGCGCCATGTCGGTGCAGCGGGCCCAGAAGAAGGCGCTTGAGTCTCTGCGGCAGCAGCTGGTAGGCGGGGGCTGACGCCCCTTCCCGACTGAGCATTGAGTTGCTGAGCTGGCCGGGCCTGCCCCCCCTTCAGGCGGATAGGTACACGAGCGGCAACTCGTTTCCGCTCGTGTACCTATCCGGTAGGGCAATCTTGAGGCGATTGCGATGGGTACCAACGGACGCCGTTTCAGGGAAGACGGGGAGTTGTTTGCTGGACATGCCGGAGGCACCCAGCCCACCAATCCAGCTGGCCTATCGTGGCCATACCAACAGGGCTTTGCTGTGGGCTCACCCGAAATACCCGTTCTGCTCAGCATTGTCCTTGTCGTACAAAATTATGCCGAGCAAATACCAGAAGTCGTCAGGAATGTTGGGGCCATTTCATCTCATCTCGTCAGTGATTATGAGATCGTCATTGTAGACAACGGATCGACTGATGGGACATCGAAGATACTTCGCGGATTGACATCAGAAGGTGGGGAAGCTAATCTACAAGTTTACACCTTGGCTGGACATGTTGATGACTTAACGGCAAGGTGGGTTGGCGTTGAAAATAGTCTTGGCGACGTTGTTGTCTGTCTTGACCCACGCCACGGAGATCTAGAGCAGCTGGAGCCCATGACGAGGAAAGCTGCCGATGGCAATGACATAGTTTTCACAATGCGGACTTTCCCGAAAGGGCGCAGAAGTCTACCCCGGATCCTGCTATACCGTATTTTTGGTGTCGCCACTAAACTCTCTACCGGTCTAGACCTTAATTCATACTCGACAAGCTTGATCGCAATCAGTAGACGGGTCGTGAACTACCTACTCCAGTTTCCTGATCCACAGATCAAGTTCAGAAACCTAGCTTCAACGACAGGCTTTCGGCGGACTTCAATCAGAATACCTCTGCAGAGGAGTAGCGCAAACAAGATCAAGCTGCGTGAAAGTCTTTCCAGGGGGATACAGCTGGTCACGTCCTCAAGCGAGAATCCAATGCGGCTCGCTACCACCCTGTCTGCAGTGGGTGCATTCGCAAGTTTTGTCTATTCAGTCTACGTTGTATTCATCTGGGCATTCAAAGAAGATATTGCTCCAGGCTGGGTAAGTCTTTCCATGCAACAGTCCGGCATGTTTTTTCTGATTTCACTTGTATTGCTCGTGCTGTCTGAGTATGTGCTTGAGATTTCCCGGAAAGCCAACTCAGGGCCTGCTTACTACATAGCCGATGAGTTCACATCGGCCAGGCTGATCAGGAAAGAGCGCTTAAACATAGAAGTTGATGGCGCAATGATACCCAAAGCCCAACAGTCTCTATTCAAGTCGTAGGTTGCATCAATGGAGATAGCCACTGGCAGTGCGTGCATCATAGGCGGTGGCTTTTACGGAGTCGTCATTGCGTTGTACCTCAAACGCGTCAAAGGGGTTGAGAATGTCGAGATCTATGAAAGAGAAGACAGGTTGCTGTCACGAGCTTCATTTGTAAATCAGACACGTGTTCACAGCGGTTACCATTATCCCCGCAGCTTTGTAACTGCCTTTCGAAGCCGGCAGAATTTTCACCGTTTCTGTTCAGACTGGAGTAATTGCGTTAAATCCGACTTTCAGAAATACTATGCAATAGCCAGGCGTAACTCAAAGGTCACTCCCCTTCAATTCAGAAGATTTTGCGAACAGATCGGTGCCCCGCTGGAAGAAGCTGAAACAGAGATCAGCCAGCTGTTCAATCCAGTATTGATTGAAGCTGTTTACAAGGTTGAAGAATATGCATTTGATGCAGTTAAGCTTAGAAGCTGGGCGAATCAAGAGTTGGCAGCGTCAGGTATTAACTGTAATTTTGGACACCTAGTCGTTGATGCGACAGCGGGTATCGGAAACACTGTTCAGGTTCTCACCCGTGATGGATCAGGAGCCGAAGAGAGCAGGTCCTATTCGATTGGTTTTAACTGCACTTACAGCGGACTCTCTCAGGTTGAGGCCAAACAAAGTTCAGGACGCCTTCGCCTAAAGCATGAGATCACAGAACTCGCTTTGATCGAACCACCTCCTGAGCTAGAGAAGATCGGAGTCACAGTGATGGATGGCCCTTTTTTCTCCACCATGCCCTTCCCTGCGAAGGCTTGTCACAGCCTTTCTCATGTCCGCTATACCCCTCATTCATTCTGGATCGATAAATATGGTCTTTCGCCTTATGACGTCCTTGAACAGTCAACCCTAGAGACACGAGTCGATCGGATGATACGCGACGCATCTCGCTATCTACCTGTGCTTGCCAAATCAAAATATCGTGAATCACTCTTTGACGTGAAGACTGTTCTTGAAAAGAATGAGTCTGATGATGGAAGGCCCATCCTTTTTCGCGAATCCACTTTGACTCCTGGATTATATTCGGTCCTTGGCGGGAAGATCGACAACATCTACGATATACTGGAATCGATTGATGATCTGCCACAGCTGCGGTGTTGAGCATGGATTTCCCTGATCGCCATGGACTGATTGGCCACACTGGCTTTGTCGGCACAACGCTAAAGAAGCAGCATCAGTTTGATTCCTTTTTCCGATCTACGGATATTCAAGAGATTGACAATCAAGACTATGACCTGCTGGTCTGCGCTGGTGCACCAGCAAAGAAATGGTTAGCGAACCAGCAGCCCGAGGAGGATCGCGCCAGTATTATAAAACTGATCAATGCTCTCTCGTCTGTGCGATGCGAGAAGTTTATTCTCATAAGCACGGTAGATGTATTTCTAGATCCTTCGGGTGTTGACGAAGCTACGCCTGTAGAAACAGCCGGACTTCATCCGTATGGCCTCCATCGTCGTGAACTTGAACAGTTTGTTGAGCAGCAGTTTCCCTCAGCTTTTATTGTTCGCTTACCCGGCCTGGTCGGGCCTGGGCTAAGAAAGAATATTATTTATGACATCCATCAT
>NZ_JAGQCQ010000158.1:0-8247 GCF_024346275.1 Cyanobium sp. BA20m-p-22 | reverse complement strand
TCTCCGGATAGAGCTTGCTGCGCGGAAACAGATCGTTCGTGAAGGTCACATTTGGTCCGATGAACACATCATCCTCCACGCGCAGCCCATTCCAGAGCTGCACACCGCATTTCACGGTCACCCGATCACCCACCACCACGTCGCTCTCGATAAACACCTGCTCACAGATGTTGCAGTCGGCTCCGATCTGGGCGCCGCTTAGGAGATGGGTGAAGCCCCACAGTCTGGTGCCGGGTCCGATGGATACGCCTTCATCCACAAGGGCACTCTCATGAAGAAAAGCTTGGGGATGGATCGTCATCCTTCAATATCTCGCAAGAATCTCTTGGGGTGAACCCTGGGCTTCGATCCTGCCTTGGGCTAGCCGGATCACGCGATCACAGCGCTCCACCGTGCTGAGCCGGTGGGCAATCAACACGACCGTGAGCTCACGGCTCAGCCCCTCGATCGCCGCCATCACGCTCTGCTCCGTGGCCGTATCCAACGCGCTGGTGGCCTCATCAAACACCAATACCTGGGCCTGGCTGTAGAGCGCCCGGGCGATGCCGATCCGTTGGCGCTGGCCGCCGCTCAGGCGGATGCCCCGCTCCCCCACGAAGCTGTCGTAGCCCTTGGGGCTGCTCTCGATGAAACTGGCAACCTGGGCCTGCTGCGCCGCCTGCTGCACGAGCTGCCGATCGATCTGATCGGGCGGCAGGCCAAAGGCGATGTTCTCGGCGATCGAGCTGTCCGCCAGGTAGATGCTCTGGGGCACGTGGGCGATCGCGGCGCGCCAGGCCTGCAGCCGCTGTGGCTGGGCTGGGTCGTGCAGGTTAGCGCCATCCACCAGGATTCGCCCGCCCGTGGGCTGCAGCAGGCCCATGATTAGATCCAGCATCGTGCTCTTGCCGCTGCCGGTGCTGCCGATCAGGCCCAGCCGCTCGCCGCGGCGGATCTCCAGGCTCAGGCCCTGCAACACGGCGGGCAGCTCCGGGGCATAGGCGAAGTGCACAGCATCCAGCCGGATGCTGTGCTGCAGTTGCATCGGGGCAGGCTGTGGCAGCTGGCCGCCAGGCGGCAGGGGCTGGTCCAGCAACTGCAGCACGTTGGCCAGGCTGGCCTTGGCATTGCGGCTCTGGGCCCAGCCCTCATACACCTTCTGCACCACCGGCAGCAGCCGTTGGGCCCCCAGCGCCAGCGCCCCCAGCAGCGGCAACGCCCGCGCCACCCCCTGCTGACGCACCAGCAGGTAGCCCACCACCGCAATCAGCGCCATGCCCACCGGCTCCAGCACCAGGCGCGGATAGGTGCTCAGGAACGTGGCATCAGCGCCAACGCGGCGCAGGGGCTGGTCGGCCTGGCGGTAGGTGCGGGCATAGAAGGCCTGGGTGCCTCCCAGCAGCACATCGCGGATGGCGCCCAGCCCCTCCTGCAGCGCCTGGACCAGCGCACGATTCAGGTGCACGTAGCGCTGGCTCAGCTGCTGCAGCGGCCGGCGGCTGGCGGCCATGGCCGCCAAATACACGAGCGCCACCACCAGCCCGGCCCCGAGGGCAATGGTCCAGTCGATCGCTACCAGGGTGGCCACCAAGCTGAGGGCTATCAGGCCGGAACTCAACAGCAGCAGCAGCGGATTGAGCACCTGGCTGATCACCCGGTTCACATCGGAGCTGATCGAAGCAATCAGCTCACTGCTGTTGCGCTCCAGGTGCACTGCATAGGGCTGATACAGCGTGCGCCGGTAGGCCTCGCAGCTCAGGTCTGAGCCGATCGCCGCCGCCAGCCGGCCGTTCAGCCACAGGTTCAGCAGCCGGATCACGCCGGCCGCCAGGGCCGCCACCGCAAAAGCGATCGTGATCGGCAGCAGCAGCTCCTGGGCGCTGGCTATTCCCAGCCGCGGCGCCCACTGCTGCACCAGCGGCTGGTTCCACAGCCCCTCGGGATTGGCCAGCACCGCCAGAAACGGCAGCACCGCCGCCAGACTCAGCACCTCAGCCACACTGCTGGCCAGCATCACCAGCAGCAACACCCCCAGCTGCAACCGGCGGCGGCGGCCCAGGTGGTTCCAGAGCTGGCGGAGGAGTTGGCGCAGGCTGGGGTCTGGCGCTGGGGTGGTTGGTGGGGGGGTGGGCATAGAGGGGTGCGGGTGGGCAGCAAGAAGCCCCGCTGCCTGGGCAGCGGGGCTGAATAGTCAGTCGGCGGTTCAGGCGAGAGGCAGGGCCTGCCGTGGTGCGGGAGCGCCGCGCAGCAGGCCGGCCACGCTCAGGTCTTCATCGAGGCTGGGCCAGTGGATGCCGTAGCCAGCACCGGCGATCTGCCAGGCGTCACGGTCGGCGGCAGTGGCATGCAGCAGGCGCGGATACCAGGCCAGGGGAGCCGATATCGAGCGCCCGTCGGCCAGCGACACCACCAGCTCGTCGTCCGTGCAGCGCACGGTGGTGATGCGTTCGCCAGGGTTAGCCATGGAACTCTCGCCATGCCTTCACCAGCGTAACGCCGTTGAGCTGGACAAGCCGCTCGAACTCGCGGAGCTCTCGGGCGCTGAAGCCCAGATTGCTGCTCATGGCCACTGGCGATAGCCAGATCTTGCAGGACGATTGATCGCGGTCCACATGAATGTGAGGTGGCCCGCTGCGTAGAACTGTTGGCATGCCCTTGGCGCGTTGGCCTTTGACCTGAATCAGTTTGTGCAGTTGTCAAGGGGCTGCAGCCCGTGCGGAGCTTGTTGCGTCTGGAGCCTTGTTGGCGGGCGGCGGCTGAGTGGTTGGTTCGGGCTGGGGAGCCTGGCGGCTCAGGGGGAAGCCAGC
This sequence comes from Cyanobium sp. BA20m-p-22, assembly GCF_024346275.1. Taxonomy (NCBI): domain Bacteria; kingdom Bacillati; phylum Cyanobacteriota; class Cyanophyceae; order Synechococcales; family Prochlorococcaceae; genus Cyanobium; species Cyanobium sp. BA20m-p-22. The sequence continues at coordinate 5,461 of NZ_JAGQCQ010000158.1, read as the reverse complement.
CGCCATGACAATTTGGGCGCCTCCTCGAATTTGTACAGCTGTACAAACTCCTGCACAGTTGCGAATCGGAGGGGGGCTAGGCGTTAGCGGCTAGCCATGCGGCCAGGTTTGCCGGGCCCTGGAAGTCGAGCAGGGCGTCGGCCAGGGCTTCCAACTTCTCCACTGGTAAGGCCTGGATCTGAGCGGTGGTGGGCTCGCCTTGCTCGTGATGGAGGGAGTACTTCTTGTCGAGCCTCTCTACCCGGATCACTACGCCGGAATCGCTCATGCAGGGGGGTGGGGGGTCATGAAAAAAGAGAGAGGGTGGGTCAGCCCAGCCGTTGATCTAGCTGGAAGGGCTCCTGGTGCACCAGCGCCACATGCGCCATCGCTGGGTGCTGGGGGTTGAGCAGCAGGTTGCGGGCCTGGGGCACCACCACCGAAGGCAGCACCAGGCCCACCTGCTGCCCGGCCCGCAGCCAGTCGCCGCCAAAGGCGGCGCTGGCCTGGCCATGGGGGGCGGCGTTCCAGCCCTCCGGCAGGGCATTGGGATCGACTTCCTTGATCAGGCCCGGTGTATCGGGTACGTCGTAGCCACACAGCACCAGCGGGGCGGTGAGGACGCCGTTGAGGTGCACCAGTACCTCCAGCACCGTGATCTCGGGCGTCATCCCCAGATACACCGCCCGCTGCCCGGGTTGGTTCCAGCGCTGGTCATCGCGCGCCGCTCCCTGGCCCGTGAGATCTCCGGCGTAGCGGGCCTTGCTCAGCCGCCAGGCACTAATCACACACTTTGTCCAAACGGTTGACTCACACCGGGGCGCCCTGCTCCAGGGCCTGCAGTAGGCGCCGCACCTGGCCCGCGCCGATCGCGGTGCGGCAGTGCTGCAGTGGCCTTGCTTGATGGAGCAGCGGGTGGGGTGCCTTGAGCCAGGCCTCGGTGCTGGCTGGCTGCTCAAACACGCCGTAGGCCAGGCTGATCACCTCCACCAGGCGGTCCAGTCGTTCGGAGGCGACCAGATCCAGGGCCGCCTGCTCGCGGCTGCGGCGAGCCATCGTGGCCTCCGAGAGGGCCAGCAATGGCTCCAGGTCTGCCGGCTTGAGGTGCAGGTGCTGCCGCAGGGCCGCCAGCCAGCTGCTGCTCCAGCCCTGCTCAATCGCTGCCAAGCGCTGCTGCTCATCCAGGGCGCCGAGTTCGGCAGCGCGTTGCCAGAAGGCTTGGCCCAAGCTGGCTTCAGGGGCTTCTTCGCGCGTGGGAACAGGGATCGCAAGTGCCAAGGGCAGAACGCTCCGGCCGGCGTCATTTGAGTCGATACTAGCCCCAAATGACGCCGGCGGGTGATACGAGGCTTAGATCCCGCGCGCTCAGATCACATCCGCAAACCGCTTCTCCATGCGCCGGAACTGGCGAATCCCGGTGACCAGCAACAGCAGCACGATCGCCATCGACAAGCCAAAACCCAGCGGGTTGATCTAAGCCCCTCGGCCAATAATTGCCCAGCGGAACCCCTCGATCACCCCCACCATCGGGTTGAGCGCATAGAGAAGCTGCCACTTGGCCGGCACGATCGCACTGGAGAAACCCACCGGGCTCACATAAGGGCCAAATTGCACCAGAAACGGCACCACATACCTGAAGTCGCGATATTGCACATTCAAGCTGGCCAGCCACAACCCGGCCCCCATGCTGGCTGCAAAAGCCACCGCCACCCAGAGGGGGAGAGTCAAAAGCGGTACCGAGCCCAAGGCCGCTTTGTAAAGCAAGGGCCTGCGCTCGGAGCTGATACAGAACCGGCAGGGCCCTGCGGGTGAACGTCTGTATTCGCTGAGGATCAGCCAAAGCTGCCTGGGCCGTGGCCTGACGCGATGGCCCCTCGCTGCGGTTGCTGTCGCTCTACCCCGATCACGACTCGGCCTACTGATGCGACGTCAGGCGGGGTTGGTGGTATTGGCGGCCAGCCAGGCGGCCAGGTCTGCCTGGCCCTGGAAGTCGAGCAGGGCGTCGGCCAGGGCTTCCAACTTCTCCAGCGGTAGGGCTTGGATCTGGGCGGTGGTGGGCTCGCTGAGGGGGCCGCAGCGGCGGTTGAGGAGGCGGAGGGTCATGGCTGCTTCACCTTCCTGGCGGCCTTTGGCTTCGCCTTCCTGCAGGCCCTCCTGGCGGCCCTCGGCAAGCCAGTCCTGCACAGCCCGGGTGTGGCGGATTTCTTCGCGGGGGATACCGGCGATCACCATGATTTCTGCCTCGCTGAGCTGGGGAAACCGTTGCACCAGCATAGGCAGCACAACCGTGTCTAGATCAGGGCGCCTGGCCAGGATCTGCTGGCTGGTGGCCGCCAGCTCGCTCTCGGGCCGCACTGGCAGGGTGAGCAGGTTGAGCAGGGGGTCGAGATCTGCCTGCTGGCTGAGCTCCTCCAGGTTGATCCAGTGCACCTCCTGCAGAAGCACCTGCAGGAGTCTGGGCAGCTTGGTGGGGCCCAGGCTAATCCGCCGGTGTGGTGTGATCACCACCACCTCCAAATGCTCCACCTGCGGGTGCTTTTGCAGAAACCGACAGCTCTGCGCTGCCAGGCGGTGCTGGAAGCCTGAATCCGGTTGCATCTGCACCTCCAGCAGCACCACCGGGAATTCGGGGCTGCCGGTTTCAGAACAGCCGGTGGTTTCCCTCGGCCAGAGCACGCCATCGAGGCGGTGGCTCAGTTCTTTGATTTCAAGGGCTTCAAAGCGATAGAGCTGATCGCCGGGGGCGGCTGGGTCCAGGCTCAGCGCGGTGGCGGCGGTGGCTGAGCCGGGCAGCAGTGAGCGGTGTTCACTCGCTGCGGGCGCTCGTTGGCGAAAAGGTAGCCGCAGCTTGCGGGTAGGGCTGCAGCCCGTGCGGGAGCTGGTGGGAGTAGGGCTTTGTTGGCGGCAGGAGGCTCAGTGGCGCGTTCGGGCTGGTGTGCCTGGCGGCTCAGGGGGAAGCCATGGCAATTTGGGCGCCTCACTCAATCTGTACAGCTTGTACAGATTCCTGCACAGTTGCAAATCAGAGGGGTGAACCAGGCGTTGTGAATGAGGCGTTTAGGGAAGCGGTGCGTGCTGGATGGCCGCATACAAGCTCACCGGGTGGTTCACCGGCTGCCGCTCACAGAAGGGCAGGTTGCTCTGCACGTAGGCAGAAATATCTAGCTACTCAAGCCGCCCCTGCCCCGCAGTGCCCTGGGGCTTGGCTTGGTCGTAGTAGGGATTGAGATTGTCGATGCCCACAAGCTGCCTTGGCTAATTGTTTGTCTGCTGTGATTAAAAGTGCGCCAGGTTTGAGCGCCAGAGCAAGGTTGGCCCCTAGATCTGGGAATGGCGCCACCCACGGCGAGCTGCCGCAGGCCCCCAATAGGTCTGATCCAACATCAGCCCTACAGCCGCAGTGCCCCCAGCTCCCGCGGCAGTATGCCCTTTAGATCGAGCAAAACGCCGTTGCTGACCAGCAGCAGGCGCCACTGGTCAGCCGTGAACTCGGTGAACTGCCGGTGGGCCACGGCGGCTACCACCGCGCCATAGCGGCCCTGCTGAGGAATGGCGGCCTGCACGCCTAGGCCATATTCCCGTTGCGCCTCCTCGGCATCCACCCACGGGTCCACCACCTCCACTTCCATGCCGTAGCGCTCCAGGCCCCGGATTAGGTCCACCACCTTGGTATTGCGCAAATCCGGGCAGTTCTCCTTGAAGCTGAGCCCCAGCACCAACACCCGCGTGCCCACCACCGCCTGGCGCCGCTGCGCTAGCCCCAGCACCAGCTGCTCAGCTAGCCAGCGGCCCATGCCGTCGTTGATGCGCCGGCCCGCTAGCACTACCTGCGGGTGGTAGCCCACCTGCTCGGCCTTGTGGGTTAGGTAGTAGGGGTCCACACCGATGCAGTGGCCGCCCACCAGCCCCGGCCGGAAGGGCAGGAAGTTCCACTTGGTGCTCGCGGCTTCGAGTACATCCAGCGTGTCGATCCCCAGCTGGCGAAAGATGATCGCCAGCTCGTTTACCAGGGCGATGTTGAGGTCCCGCTGGGTGTTCTCGATCACCTTGGCCGCCTCAGCCACCTGGATACTTGGGGCGAGGTGGGTGCCTGCCTCGATGATCGAGCCGTAGAAGCCATCCACCCAGGCCGCCGCTTCCGCCGTGCTGCCACTGGTCACCTTGATGATCTTGGTGAGCTTGTGCTCGATATCTCCCGGGTTGATGCGCTCGGGGCTGTAGCCACACATAAAGCCCGCTCCCGGCTCGGTGGCGTTGAAGCGCAGGCCAGATTCTTGCTCCAGGATCGGCACACACACCTCTTCTGTGGCGCCCGGATACACCGTGCTCTCGTAGATCACCAGCGGTGTGGTTTGGGCCTGGCCGTTTTGTGCCTGAAGTTCAGCGCGGGCCTTAAGTGCCTGGCCCACCGTGGTGCTTGCCTTTTCCAGCGGGGTGAGGTTGGGCCGCTTGGCGGTATCGATTGGCGTGGGCACCGTCACCACGAATACATCGGCTGTGGCGAGTTGGGTCTGATCATTTGTGAACTCCAGTAGCTTCGCTGCTTGGAGTTCGGCAGAGCTGCTCTCGCGGGTGCGGTCGTGGCCTGAGCGCAGCTCATCCAGTCGCTGGCTGTTGATGTCAAAGCCGATCACTCGGTGCTTTAGGGGGTTGCCCGTGCGCCTGCAGGCCTGGAGCTTTGCAAATTCCACAGCCAGTGGCAGCCCCACATAGCCCAGACCGATCATGGCCACTGGGCAGTTGAAGAGGGGAGGGAGGGTGGTTGTCATAAAAAAGCCCCCGAAGGTTGGGTATCAGGGGTATCAGAGGTCTCAGGCTTGTCAGATGAGGTCATAATCTCTCGGCTCCTGAATTTCAACGGCTCTACTGCACCGAGAAACTAGTAGCGTTGGTAGCTGTTATCTAGAAAGCTAACTGCAAATACCAGGGCATTGCTGCACTGATGCCCTGGTCAATGCTGTGTGTTGGACTGAAAGCCAAGAGTTGTTGAGCTTTGCTGATATCAGCCTGGCTATGGCGCACATCGCCCTCACGAAAATCACGGTACACAGGTTCACTTGCTGAAAGAGCTTGGCATAACTTGCTCCCAGAGCTGAGTGCTAGCAAGCTAGTTCGTAGGTGCCCATAGAGTTGATTCAATGTAGTGCGGTCGCCAACCGCTACATTATAAACTTGGTTAAGTGCCTGTGGATTTTGCGTGGCTGCAGCCAGCAAGTTGGCTTGTACAGCATTGTCGACAAAACAAAAGTCCCGACTGTTCTCGCCATCACCATTTACGTAGACCGGCTCTCCCTTCAGCAGCGCGGCGGTCCATTTAGGGATCACGGCGGCATAGGCTCCGTTGGGGTCTTGGCGGGGGCCGAATACATTAAAGTAGCGTAGGCCAATGGTTTTAAAATCGAAGCAGCGTGCAAACACTCCGGCATAAAGCTCGTTGACATATTTGGTGACGGCATAGGGGCTCAGAGGGTTGCCGATAACG
>NZ_JAGQCQ010000157.1:0-8284 GCF_024346275.1 Cyanobium sp. BA20m-p-22 | reverse complement strand
AGCAGATCGACACCCTCTGGCGTGAGCACCTGCAGGCAATGGACGCCCTGCGGGAATCGGTGGGCCTGCGCGGCTACGGCCAGAAGGATCCGCTGATCGAATACAAAAACGAGGGCTACGACATGTTTCTCGAGATGATGACCCAGATGCGCCGCAACGTGATCTATTCGATGTTCATGTTCCAGCCGGCGCCGGCACCCCAGGGAGCTACCGCCTGAAGCTGATGCGCCCGGCCGGCGGGGAACACCTAATCGCAAATGCTTCCGCAAGCCCCGCCCAATCTGCAGCCCAACCCCAACCTCCCGATACCATTTCGCCAGCCAGCGCTCGCCATTTACCTGAGCGCCTAATTTGCATCGCCTAGTTCCCCACGTTTGATTTGCAGCTGTGCAGGAATCTGTAAAGGCTGTACAAACTTGTGGAGAAGCCCAAATGGTGATGGCCAAACTGCAGGGCCTGGCCTGGTTACGACGTGACACTGCATCGCATGCCTGGAAGCCGATGGCCGAATTTATCGCCTGCCGAATTCAGTGGGTGGAGCCCGCGGTGAAGCCCGCGGCCAGGCCCGAGAAGCCGCCAAGGTGGCACTCCGCCAAACCAACCGCCGCTGCGGACCCTTGAGCGAAGCCACGGGCGGTCCAAGAATGCCAACAAGGGCATTCGTTGGCATTCTTGGGGTTGATTGGCATTTGGCTTGGCATTGGCTGCTTACCCCGGCTTTACATCTGCGCTGGATCGTCTGCGGCTCACGGCAGCTGATGGCGCCATGCTGGCAGCCCTCGCCAGCCACCAGGGCCGGCAGGAGTTGTTTTTGCGGCGGCGCCCAGAGGCTCTGGATGCCCTGAGCACCGTGGCGCTGGTGGAGAGCAGCCAAAGCTCCAATCGGCTGGAGGGCATCGCTGTGCCCCGGGCTCGGGTGGAGCGGCTGGTGCTGAAGGCTGCCGAGATGCGCAACCGCTCAGAGCAGGAGGTAGCTGGCTACCGCGACGCTCTGGCCCTTATCCATGAGCACGCCGCGGAGATGCCCCTGGAGCCGCGGCTGGTATTGCAGCTGCATCAGCGGCTCACCAGCTATTCCACCGGCCGGGGTGGTGTGTGGAAGAGCACCAACAATGAAATCCAGGAGCGGGATGCCAGCGGACAGGTACTGCGGGTGCGGTTTCGCTGCCTGGAGGCGGTGGCTGTGCCGCAAGCGATGGGCGTGCTGATGGACGAGATCCGCTCGGCGCTGGAGCGACGCGGCAACGACGAACTGCTCTGGATCCCGCTCGCCGTACTCGACTTCCTCTGCATTCATCCGTTTACGGATGGCAATGGGCGCGTTGGCCGGTTGCTCACCCTGCTGCTGCTTTACCGCAGCGGTTGGCTTCTGGGGCGCTACATCAGCCTGGAGCGGCTGGTGGAAGACGCCCGCGCCGGCTACTACGAGAGCCTGGAAGTTTCGTCCCAGGGTTGGCATGAGCAACGGCATGATCCGCTGCCCTGGTGCCGCTATCTGTGGGGTGTACTGCTGCGGGGCTACCGGGAGTTTGAGCAGCGCATCGATGCGTTGGCGGAGCTGCGCCAGGGCGAGGGCCTGACGGTGCCACGAGCCGAGAAGCGCCAGCTGGTGCGCGAGGCCTGCCTGCGCCAACTGGTGCCCTTCCCCGTGAGCTCCATTGAGAAAGAGTGCCCTGGCATCAGCCGCGAACTGATCCGCCAGGTGCTGCTGCAGCTAGCGGAGGTGGGCCTGATGAAACTGGAGGGCCGGGGCCGGTCGGCGCGCTGGGTGCCTCTGATTGCTGGCGGGATTGGCGCGCTGAAGTGATCAGAGCCAGCAAAAGGTGGCCGCCGCTTCTGGGCCAGGCGATCGGCGAACGGAAACGGCACCCGCACTACCGCAAGGCGGTCGAAGGCACTCATAGGCCGGCAAAGACCTGCATGAGGGCCACATCCAGCGGTGCCACGGCCCGCACCCGCACCGAGCCATCCTCCACTCCCAGCTGAGCAGATCACCCTGCCGCAGACCCAGGGCGTCACGCACAGCGTTGGTCACGGTGATCTGCCCCTTGGCGGTGAGTGTGGCGACCTCCATTGCAGGCCCCACGCGAACCCTTCCATTTTATTGCGCTTCCCATAGCCACCAGGCCCCCCAGCCCGAACAAACAGTCTCTCCAAAGACGGCGGCACTTATTCCAGTATCCCCCGCGAAGCCGCCAAGATGACTCTTGGCCTCCTCAACCGCCGCTGCGGTCCCTTGAGCGAAACCACCACCGCCCAGATCCTGGCCCTGCTCGACTTCTAGGGCCCGGCCGACCTGGCCGCCTGGCTGGCCCCCACCAGCTCCCTCATGCCCGCCAATGGCTGGTGCTCGAGCCTAACCGGATCGAGAAGCAGACCTTCATAGGCGTGGCATGGGCGTTGATCCGCCCTTTTCTCACCATGGTGGTGTTTACGGCGATGTTGCCCTGAGAGCCTGATTTCCAACGCAAATTTGCTCACGAAAGTGTATTTCCCGAGGCTGATCGTGCCGGCGTCTGCGGTGATCACCAGCTTTGTGCACTTCCTGATCTCGTTTGTGATCCTGGCTGGCCTGATGCTCTGGTATAAGTTGTGGCCTTTGCGGCGAATATGGGTGCGGGGCCGTGGCTGGCCAGCTTGAATGTGCAGTTCGGCCTTTATGTAAGCCCGGTTGCTCTACGCGCTCAACCCGCTGGGTTTTGGCCTGTCGATGGCGATCGTCCTGTTGTTGCTGGTTACCGGCGTGCGCCAGTTCCGGCGCATGGAGAAGCGCTTTGCAGATGTGATCTGACGGCAAAATGCATGTAGACAGAATTGGCAAGACCGCGAGCGGCGGCCCATGGCCACATTGCAGATCCGCGACCTCCCCGATCCCCTGCACCAGCTGTTGCAACTGCGGGCCCGGCGGCATCACCGCAGCTTGAGCCAGCAGGCACTCAGCGATCTGCAGCAGGCCTGCGGGGGAGATCCCCGCGAGCGACGCCGGCAGGCCCTAGCCGACCTTCAGGGCCTGGCCGATGAGCGGGGCAGGCAGGGCTTCGATCCGGCGCCTGAGGAGCTGATCCGTCAGGACCGATCCCGCTGAGATGGCCAGCATTGTTGTGGATGCCTCGGCTGTGGTGCGGATAATTGAGGGGGCTGAGCCATCGGCACCTTTTCAGGAGGCTGTGCTGAAGGCCGATCTGGTACTCGCTCCAGAGCTGATGCTCACCGAGGTGGCCAATGCCCTGTGTGCAGCGGCGCTTGAGCCGGGCTGTGGAGCTGGTGGATGTGATTGAGCCTGACCGTCACCTGCAGGCGGAGGCGCTGCCGTTGGCCTGCCATCTGGATCACCCCGTTTACGACTGTCTCTATCTGGCCCTGGCCCGCCGCGAAGCAGCCTTACTGGTCACCGCCGAAAGCGCCTGCAGCAGCTGGCTGCGCGGGTGCTCCCCTGAATGTTTCCTTCATGCCCCCACAGCCGCATGCGGGTACTGGAAAAAATGAGGGCAACGACCAATCCATCTTCCGACTACCTATTCGCTACACCAAGCCCGGAGCTTGTGCGAGACGGCAGCCGGGCTCGGGTGTTCGAATTTCTGCTGGAGGACGATGGCTGTTTCTCAACATCGGTGGGACTCGCCCCCTGATCCGCAAGGAGTCCCAGCCCGAACAAACCACTCAGCCTCCTGGCGCCATCGAGGCCCTACCACCACCAGACCCCGCACGGGCTGCAGCCCCGCTGCACTCGCCTTAGCATGTGCTTATCATGCACAGAACATCGTGACAGCCGGCAAGGGTCCACAGCACCCCCCAGAGCGAGCCACTGAGCGGGTAGCCGTGTTGATGACACCCACAGAGAAGGCTGCCTATACCGAGCGGGCCAACAGCCTTGGCCTCTCACTCGGGCAGTTTTTCCGTGAGGCGGGAGTGGCGTATGCCCACCGCAACCCTGAGGCCGAAATGCGCTCCCTCGCGGAAGCGGAAGCCCTCGAAGCTGCCCTCAGGCAGCTGGAACTCAGCACCAGCCGCACCGAGCAAACCCTGGATGTGGCACTCGCCGAGGTGAGAGCTGCCTTGGGCGCTCAACCATGAGCGTTACAGATCGGGTTCTCTCGGCTCTCACCACCGTGATCCGGATGAACGACAAGGTGGAAGAGATGGCTGGGCTGATGAAGGAGCAGCAACGCCGCCTCGATGATCTCCAGGGCCGGGTGATCCGCCTGGAAACGGTGCTCGAACTGGCCCTGCATCGATCGTCAGGGGCTTCCGGCCGGTTGCTGGAAGCGGATGGCGAGCCAACCGACGCCTGAGATGAGCGACGACGTTCTGGTCAAAGTTGACAACGTCAGCAAGCGGTTCTGACGCAGAGCAGTGACGTGCCTGCACAAGGCCTATGAGTCGTTGTTGCGCTCACTTTGAGGAGTCCACGAAATCTCCCTTCAACACTGAAAACGTGTGCATGGTGGTGGACTCCATATGCTCATTCTGCTGCGCACAGCCCAGGCCTGAGATCATCGGCAGAATCCAATCCCAGCCCTAGGCGTGCGCGGCTGCAGCACTCGGCGCTTACCTGAACGCCTAACTCGCAAGGCCTAGTTTCCCCCTCTCTAATTTGCAGCTGTGCAGGAGTCTGTACATGCGCGGCGACAATTAGGCAACGCGCCCGCCTACCTAATTGTCGCCGCGCAGGAGCAGCTGGAATCATTGGCCCCCTGGCTGGCCCCCACACCTGGGAGACGAGCCTCGGCGCTTCCTTTCGCCAACCCGCAAGCCGACCGCCATTTCTGGCTAAGCTGGCTAATAGCTGAGCCGATGGCCGTGCAGGTGAACATGCTGGATGCCAAGAGCCAGCTGTCGCGGCTGGTGAAGGCAGCCCTGGCCGGTGAAGAGGTGATCATTGCCAGCCATGGCAAGGCCCAGGTGAAGTTGGTGCCGTGCGCGACGGCCGCCGGTTTGAAGCGGCTTGGCGCTCTGGCTGCGGCCTCGCCCGAGCTCCTGGCCAGCCAGGTGGATGCCGCCTTTGCTGAGGCTGTGGATCAGCAGGTGGCCGAGCTGTTCAACAGCTGATGCGTCTGTTGCTCGACACCCAGGTGATGCTCTGGTGGCTACTCGACGATCCACGGCTGGGATCCAATACACGAGAGTTGTTGGTCGCCAGCCCCTGCCTGGTGTCGGTCGCCAGCATCTGGGAGGTGGCCATCAAGCACCGCCTCGGCAAGTTGGACGTGACACCGGCCGCCTTCCGCGATCAGAGCCTTGGCGCCGGTGCTGCGCTCTTGCCGGTGCTCGATGAGCATGTGATTGAAACCGCCCAGCTGCCCCTGGTGCATCACGACCCCTTTGATCGCCTGTTGATTGCCCAGGCGCGGGTTGAGGGGCTGATGGCCGTGTCATCCGATGGTCACTGGCCCGGCTACGCCGTGTCGCTGCATCGCGTCTGAGCAGCTTCCCCCTAAGCCACCAGGAGTCCCAGCCCGTCCACCGCCAAAGCGCTCGCCGCCCTCCCGAAGGGTTGCGCCGCTTAAGGGTGGGTCACTACCGCGTGGTGCGCATCGGCCATCGCGCCGGAGGCGCTTTCCTCGCACTGACGTCGCTACCGCCGGGATCCGGGGGCCCGGCCGTCAACAGCTGAAGAGGGGCCTTGATTCGGCAGTGTTCAGGATTCAGTACAGCCTGTACGGAATCGTTCACGCCACCCGGGTTTCGTGCCGCATCCGGAGCGGTTGTGACTGAAAAGGTGCTGATCACTGGACGAGGAAGGAACAGAATGCCTGAGGCGGAGATAGCGCACACCAACCCGTCCAGCACCGCCGGGGAGTGTGGATCATAATGACTACGATGATGTGGCTGAAGAGGAGGGCGCTTGTCACCCACCGTCTTTCGTGAGGGTGAATTCCGTTTTTACTTCTTCTCTCGGGAGGAAAGTCGGATGCACGTTCATGTCAGCCACCCCGACGGCGAGGCGAAGTTCTGGCTTGCCCCCTCTATTAAGCTTGCTCGAAACATCGGCCTCTCTGCAACGAAGCTCGGCCAAGCCGAACGCCTTGTTCAGTCTCGTCAACAGGAGATTATCAATGCCTGGAACGATCGCTTTGGACGCTGAGGTCACCAACATCTCAGGGCATTGCCTCTGGGTTTTGGTTGACGACGAAGAACTGGCATTACCCTTTTCTGAATTCCCTTGGTTCAGATCGGCGACGATCGATCAGGTTCTGAATGTGGCTCGGCCATCTAGTTCACATCTTTATTGGCCTGATCTTGACGTTGATCTTTCGTTGGATTCAATCCGTCACCCCAGTCGTTACCCTCTTAAGGCGAAGTTCTGACTAGATGTTCTGATTTGGTGCTGCTCACGCTGCCAGTGCGGTGGTGAGTGATTGCCGGCATCCCCCGGGAAGAAATCCGCCATACCAGGGCTGTACAAAACTGGCTTGCCCAGGCGAAGCCAAGGTCACCCTCTGCCAACCCAACCGCCGCTGCGGCCACCTCAGCGAAGCCACCGCCGCCCAGATCCTGGGCCTGCTCGACTTCCAGGGCCCGGCCGACCTGGCGTCCTGGCTGGCGGGAAACGCTTGAGGCGGCCCATCTGATTTGCAGCTGTGCATGAGTCTGTACAGCTGTACAAACTCATGGAGGCGCCCAAATTGGCATGGCGGCTGGCTTCCCCCTGAGCCGCCAGGCGCCCCAGCCCGAACAAACCCCGAGGCCCCCGCACCCCAGCAACACCCAGCGCCACCAAGCCCCGCACGGGCTGCAGCCCCAACCCCAAGCTGCGGCTACCTTTTCGCCAGCAAGCGCCCGCAGCCAGTGTAGACAAAGTCGGCCGGAGGCCATACACCGACCGCTGATACTGCCGCGTCTTCCAGAGCGCCCCCGACCTGATCCGCTCACTGCTGCCCGGCTCAGCCACCGCCTGGCGGCGCAGACCTACCGGTTTCTGCAGCGGCACCCACAGGTGGAGCATCTGGAGGTGGTGGTGATCACACCGCACCAGCGCCACAAGCTGGGGCCGGCCCAACTACCGCGACACCTGCGGGTGTTTCTGGCGGAGGTGCACTGGATCAGCCTGGAGGCCTTGAGCCAGCAGCCAGATCTCGATCCGCTGTTGAACCTGCTCACCCTGCCGGTGAGGCCTGAGAGCGAGCTGCCCGCCAGCAGTCAGCAGATCCTCGCCAGCCGCCCTGATCTGGACACGGTTGTGCTGTCTATTCTGGCTCAACGGTTTCCTTACTTCAGTGCGGAGCGAATCATGGTGATCGCAGGCATTCCCATTGAGGAGATCCGCCACACCAGGGCGGTACAGGACTGGCTTGCTGAGGGCCGCCAGGAGGGCGAAGCCAAAGGCCGCCAAGAAGGCCGCCGGGAGGGGCTCCAGGAGGGCAAAGCCCAGGAGGCCGCCAAAGTTACCCTTCGCCTCCTCAATCGCCGCTGCGGCCCCTTGAGCGAAACCACCACCCACGCATCCAGGCACTTCCGGTGGAGCAGTTGGATGCCCTGCTCGACTTCCAGGGCCCAGCCGACCTGGCAGCCTGGCTGGCCACCAATACCTGAGGCACCAGGCGCTCAGTCCGAACGCCCAAATGGGCAGTGCAGCCAAGTTTTCCTGGGGCTACAATTCAGAAATAAAGGGGCTTCAGAGCATGATGACGCCTGCCAACGACAATTCACATAGCAGCTCTGAAAGCAACCCCGTAAGCGAATCGTTTACTTACTGGCGCGAATCAGATGGCCATTTTCTCGGCTACCTAAATGCTTACCCTGCCCATTGGACGCAGGGTGATGATCTCGAGGACTTGAAAGATCAGCTGCTTGACTTGTATCACGAATTCTCTAAAGATGACTTGCCCGGAATTCGCAAGGTTGGCGAGCTTGTTGTCGCTTGAGGCGGGCCGATCTTATCAGAGAGCTAGAACAAGCCGGATGTGTTCTCCTGCGCCATGGAGCGCGACACGATATCTTTCACCAACCCCAAACTGGGCGCACCCAGCCTGTGCCGAGGCATCGCGAGATCAACGAAATTCTTGCTAAAAAGATCATCCGAGATCTGACGATCTGAAGCTACATAACAAGGTCCCAATCCCGCCAAGTCCTGCACGAGCTGCAGCCCAAAGAACCCTTGCCCAGAATGAGCACGCTCTGAATGATCAAGCGGGTGCTCTCCGACAAGCTCTTCTACTGGCTGTTCCAGAGGCGCCCCGAGCTGCCAGCCCTGATCCTGGAAGCCCAGAGGGGGGATTACCTAGCATCCACGCCTGGCAGGTGGTGGTGATCACGCCATCGCGTCAGTTGAACTTCGGCGCCA
>NZ_JAGQCQ010000156.1:0-8302 GCF_024346275.1 Cyanobium sp. BA20m-p-22 | reverse complement strand
GGCGACGCACTGCACGGAAATGGTTTCGCGCTGCCAGGCGTCAAAGCCAAAGATGCGGTTGGCCTCGGCAATCGCTTGCCACCCCTCCAGGTAGGCCAGGGAGCGGCCGGCCTGGCTGCGGGTTTGGACCTTGGCGCGATCGAGTGGAGCTGAAAGGGCAGCGATCTGCTGGGGGGAGAAGACAGCGGTGGCCATGGGAATACTGAGATGTGAGAGGTGATATGGGTGGGAGGGGTATGGGCCCGCCACTGCAGCGGGCCATGCGTGGAGGGCTCTGCCCCCCTCCGGTCAGTGGATGCGCCAGGAGCGGCGGGAGAGCAGCTGGGCCCCAGCGATCTGTTGGCCGGCCTTGAGGGCCTCCTTGATGGCGTTCTTGTCCGGCTTGCTGGTGGTGGAGAAGGTGAGCCACTCGGGATCGAGGGCCTCTTCGTCGTCGATCACAACGGCCTGGGACTTACGGGAGGTGAGCTCGAGATCGGGGAAGGAGAAACGTGTAGCGGCTGGCTGCAGCTGGGTGAGGACAAAGACAAGGGACTCCTCCAGTGCATCAGCCCGGCCGGCATCAGAGCGGGCCAAATCGGCGAGCCGCTTGGCCTGCTGCTGGCGGTAGGCGGCCTGGCCGCGCAGGTGCTCGATAACCCAGCAGGTGGCATCGGCCTTAGCGGCGAGGGCCTGCTTATTGCCTTCTTCTGCCAGAAGAGCGGCCTCCAGCTCGGCGAGGGCCAGGGCCCGTTGCTCGGGATCATCAGCTTCCAGTTGCTCGGCTAGCTGGGAGATGGCGGTGGTGAGCTCCTGGGCCTCGCTGCCCAGCTGCCATAGGGAACCAGAGCGCTGCAGGGAACAGGCAGGGCCTGCTGCTGGAGGAGCCGCTAGCGGAGTGACGGCAGCAGCGGGGATGGGAGTGAGAACAGCCATGGCACAAATGAGGAGAAATGGGAACAGGGGAAGTGAGGGCAATGCCAATAGGTATCAAGGGAGGCTGGGGGCGTGGCTGATCTGTGCCACAGAGAGCGGCACTGGCGCATGGGCTGCCAAACGGCGGGCCTCTCTCACCAGCGAGGCGGTGCCAGCGCCACCGGGGAACGCCACCACCAGCACCGAGACCGGTACAGCAGCAGAGCTGAGGGCCTCGGCCCGGCTAATCGCCAGCTCGAGTAGCTCCCGATTGCGGATTGGCCCCGCAGCGCGGCCATGGCGGCGCCAATCGGCGGGGAGTACCTCAACCGGCCAGCCCAGCTGAAAAGCGGCGCGACCGATGGCGCGATCAGCGCCGCGGGCCCCGCCATGGAGCAGCCCATGCACGAGCTGACCGCTGCTGCGGGCCATAAGGACAGCAGCGATCTGCGCGGGCAACCAAAGCAGATCACGGCCACCACCGGCCACGATCACAAGCGAGTGGGATGGGGCTATTGCAGGGCTAGATGAGAGATAAAGATCCATGAATCAGCTGCCAGAGGTGACAACTGATCGGGGCAACACACCGCAAATAAAAGAGCGGCTGTGATGGCGAGATCAGGGAATAGGATTACCGCAGGCGATGGGCTTGGGGCCTTTGGCGCAGCCCTTATTCTAGCAGTACAAGTGCACTTGTGGGCTGCTTGAACCGCTGCAGGACAACGGATCTATGCAAAACCTGGCCCTGCTAGGAGGGAACTGCAATTGATAAGCAGCCCCACCAGATTTAGCTTTTAATACCCAACCGGCCGCGCAGCCGCGCGAGGAAGCCTGGGGCCTTCCCCTTCCCCATCAACGCGGGCGAATGCCTGGCCACCGCAGCCGCGGGGAAGTGGCCCTGCCTGCCACCCCCAAATAACCGGCCCCAGAGCGGAGGGCGGCGGCGGCTGGCCGATGCAGGCCACGGCCCAGCCGTGGCACGCTGAAGGACGGCCGTCGTCGCACGGAGTGGTGCGCTCAGGGAATTCGAACTGAGCCTTGCGGTGTCTGCTCAGGACGCTCGCGCAAAGGCGAGTAGGGCGCCTAAGTCTCCTCGGTCGGCCTGCTGGAGAGCGGCGATGTATTGCTGCCGCAGGCCTGAGGTATCAACGAGGGAGCTCCTGCCTCCCCAGGAGAAGCCAGGTTCCCCTAGCTGCTCGATCAAGACATCAGCGATCAGGCGCGCGTGGCGGCCGTTGCCATTGGGAAAGGGGTGGATGGAAACCAGTCGATGATGGAAACGGATGGCTATTCGATCCACCGGATCCACCTGGTGCTCCACCTGAAAGGCGATGTCGGCCAGCAATGCCGGCACCTGCATGCGGATCTGCCGC
This sequence comes from Cyanobium sp. BA20m-p-22, assembly GCF_024346275.1. NCBI lineage: Bacteria > Bacillati > Cyanobacteriota > Cyanophyceae > Synechococcales > Prochlorococcaceae > Cyanobium > Cyanobium sp. BA20m-p-22. The sequence goes on along the minus strand of NZ_JAGQCQ010000156.1, from coordinate 6,035 downwards.
CAGTCGGCACCGATGCTCTTGTCGCTGCTGCGGTACTGACCGGCCCAGCGCCAGCTCTGGCCGAACATTTCGCGATGCAGACGCCGCAGCCAGCTCTCTTCCAGTGGCCGGGGCCGGCGCTGGCGTGACAGCCAGAGCAGGGCGGCTTCGATGTTTTGTTGCTCCCATTCGTTGAGTTGGCTGCGGCTCACCAGATGAGAGGGCAGCAGTCCTTCCAGCTCCTCGCCATCCAGCGATGTCGCCCCGGCCGGAAGGCCGTCGTTCAATCCCACAGCCGGGTGCCGCTGGTGTGCAGGATCTCCTCGGCCATGGCCTCAAGCCGCTCATTTGCCGCTGCAGAGGGAGACGCAACTGGCTGGGCCTCAAGCGCCATCGTTCGGCCGGCGCGCTGCTGCCACTGCTGTGCCAGGTGCAGGGCCTGCTGCCATCTCATCTCACGCAATGGGCGCCTGGGCACGAGGGCGTACTGCAGATCACAGTCGAGGGCCTCAGCCACCCGCCGCAGGGTGCCGAGGGTGATGGCATCGACCGCTTCTGCCTGCTCAAGCTTGCGCGCCCCAGAAGCCGTCACGCCAAGGCGTTCTGCCAGTACGCCGGAGGTCATTCCCAGGGCCTCGCGGATGGCCCGCAGCCAGCCCGCCGGCGGGCGCGGCGGCAGCGGATGACTCGCTGCGTCCTGCAGCACCGCATCCATCTGGGCCAGCCTTAGCTCCTTGGGATTCATGGCGGATGGGAGCGATCAGTCCCGCTTGGGGCCTTTGCAAGCAACTTATCACTCCTGCTGGAAGACAGCTAGGGAGAGTGTTGGGTTGCCTTCATATGCAGTTTCGGGAGTTATCACTCTTGCCTTCGGCTCCCCTTGGCTCCCCACTTGGCTCCTGTGGCCTGGCCGCAGAGCTGCCAGCCCCAGGGAAGCTCGAACAACTCGGCTAGCCGCACACCCCGGTGAGCGTTGTGGATCGCAGTTGGGACGTTCATCGGCCAAGACGTGTCGCAGCCCGCTCGAAAGCGTCATCAACAACGTCATCACCACACCACTTGCTGTAGGCAGCAAGGTGAGTTTCGACGCTGTGCCCCATGGCTGCTGCCGCGACTTTCGGCGGCAATTCGCAGATCAGGTGGGCGCGATGGGCGTAGCCATGCCGAGCGGAATAGAGGACCAGCTTCTCCCCTTCTGCTTCGTATTGCTGGCGCAGATCCTGCCAACGACGGCGCCTACGCATGTACAGGCCCATATCCTCCGCGCCAAAGCCCGGGCGCATTGGGGGTAGTGGCTGGGACTTGAACTGCTCCAACAGGTTCCAGGCTTCTGCCCAGTCATCGCAGGGCAGCAGCCGCAGCGGCCTCGGTTTTGTCTCTCCCCTGCTGGTGTTCTTGCGGTAGTTGCACCAAAAGCGGCCGCCTCGTAGCTGAAGGTGTTGCAGCTCCTCCGGTCTCAGGCCATAGGCGGCAAGCAACTGGAACGAGAATCGCCAGCGTGCGTCGGGGATAGCTTCAACCAGCTCAAGGATGTGCTTCACCTCGATCGGAGTAGTGATCGTCTTCCCTTCCCGCTTGCGGCCTACAAAAGGGTCGAGATCTAGAGGTGGAGCCCACTCCACAGGCAGAGCGCCGTTATCGACTCCCCATCGCAGCAGCGCGGCGGCCTGCTGCACCTGCATCTGCCGGCCACGGGAGCCAGGTTGATCAGACCACCGCGCCGTGACGGCTTCCAGCAGTTCCCGGGGATTGGTGGGCGGTTTCTTGCTGGCGAGGATGGCCAGCAGTTCTGCCATGCGGCGCCGATACACGGCCTCCCAGGTCCGCGGTTTGATGGCGCCGCTGCTCAGCTTTCGGGCTTTGAATCGCTCAACCAGCTCAGGCCAATCAATCGGGCCGGCCCCTTGCTCAGCTGTTGGTTCAGCTGCTGGCTCCTCGCTGGCCAGTGCAGCCGCAATGGCCCGGTCAAGTGGTACCCCGTCGATGTGGGCAGAGTGGATCGCCAGAACCGTCTCTCGGATGACATCGGCCTGGTCATGCGCCCATTCGATGGGCAGCAGAGCCTGATGACGACCGCCGGCTGCATCGACCGTGAGGCGCGTACGGCCCCGCAGATCGGAAACGCGCCAGCCGCTGCTCGTGCCTCGCTGGGCAAGGGAGAGGCGCAAGCCGGAGCGCAGCACAGAAATCCAGGAGTCAGAGGCTCTAGAACCCCCCATGTGAGCAAATATGTGAGCAAATCGACCCCCATAGGTTGGCACGGCCAGGCTTGCACTGCCATCCCCTTGCACACTAAACGGCTGTTGCAGCAGTGCTTTTGGGCCTAGACTCCAGTCCTTGCAATCGATCTCTCAGACCCGTAAAAGAGAGTTTTGGGAGCACTAGGTCGCAGGTTCGAATCCTGTCGCCCCGATTGACTTTTCAGCTACTGGCAAACTTTGCGGGAGCTGAGCGGGAGCTGGGACGGCTCTTGCGGGCGCTGAAAACAGCGGCTCGACTATTGGCTTTCTTCAGCCCCAGCTTCTGGGGCGATGAGATCCCCAGTGGCATGAGTGGCTCGAGAGCCCTCCAGTGAGCTTTCGGGCAGTCCGCAGGGAGCTTGGTATCCATTTGCCCAGCGGCTGCGTTCGGCTCCACATTTTTGGGGCTCAGGGCAAGGCGCAGCCTGAGTCGTCCGCGTAGTCACCCGGGTAGGGCTCCGCTTCCCAGCAGGGCGTCACATCCTCGGTCTCTGCGCGCGCGGGCGCGCGTGTAGTGCCTGTGGGGATGTCCTTTGGACGATGATCAGCGAGATCGCCCTCGGTGACTCGATTTGTTTTACGGACAAAATCCGCCGTGTCCGATAAAGATGCGCTCGGCGCTTCCTCGGCCGGCGGCTCCGCTTCCCCGACCTCGATTATCGGACACTCTGTTTCGGTGTCCGATAAAGATTCCTTGCGCTGGAAAAACTCTGGAGGATCATCGGACAAAGGACATCCAATCAGAGACAACGCACGCGCGACCTTGTAGATGATCGGAGCCTTACCCCGCCCCTGCACAGCCCGCTTATCCCGCTCCATCAACCCGTCTTCCACCCAGCGCTCCAGCCACCTCCCCACGGTCTTCTGTGACGGCACCCGAGCACGGTCTCCACGCGCCCCCTGCATCAGCCCCAGGAGCTGCCGCCACACCTCCTCCCTAGTCAGCCCCGAGAGATCGACGCGGTGCTGGCCTGCAAGCTTGCCCGGCTCACACGCAGCATCACGGCCCGCGCTGAGACTTACACCGTCTTCAAAGCTCCTGGCGCTATCGCCGGCAAGCCTCGACTTGTCGTTGGCCATGCGCGCTGTGGCGAGGCAGTCTGCTCAGAGGCGGAGCTGCCGTCCATAGCCGCCAGCGGGGGGAGCTTCGAGTGGCGTGAGTTGGCAGCAGCCCTGCGGTTGACGTTCTAACGAAGCGGTGCAATAGCGCCCATGCGTTGAAACCACCGCCACCGCTTAGGCAGCTTCGAGTGGCGGGCTCCTGCGCTTGACGTTCTAACGAAGCTATGCAATGGACACCAAGCCGAATGCCTCTTAACGCTTGAATTTGCGCTATAGTTACCCCACCGAAGGCTCTAATCGCTGCCTTTGGGTTCAGCTCGGTTCGGAAGACGAACCTAGATGATTCGCCACTCCCTAATCGCTCTCGATCGGGGCTGCACCGCGTTGCAGCCGGCCCATCAGCCGAGCATGAATCCACGGCAAGTAGCGAGATCACTCACAAAACTGCACGCCACCAGGCGAAGCGGTGTTCTCTCTAAGTACTGCCATGGCAACACTCACACAAATTGAGTGGCTCACATCTACCGAGTTCGCTAAGCGCTACCGCGTCAGCCGAAACCGGTTGAAAGACCTACGAGACCAACAAGTTCTAGTGGCTGGAGTTCACTACATCATGTTTGGGTCCCACCGACTCTACGACGTAGCTGCGTGTGAGAAGGCCGTGCGCGAAAACAGTAAGGCTCGCGCCAAAGCGGTTGATGGGAAAGCCTACCGCTAATTGCGTGCATAAAAAAAGCCGGGGCGCCACACCCCGGCTCGATTGAACAAATTAACTCTGACCATCCTAATGGATACCTCTAATCAACAGCTGGCCCCAGTGCAGGGGGTGCCAGCGGAATACCCAAAGAAGGGGCGCGGTGCGCTGCCGAAGGCCTATCCGAAGACGGCTGAAGGGCTGCAACGCTTAGATGCCGACATCAAGGAATACGGGGCCAAGCAGCTCGGGGTGAGCTACGGAGTCACCCACCACGCCGTGTTGCAGCACCGGAAGCGAATGCGGAAGGAGCTCGCTAGCAACGCTGCAGCCGCAGGCGGGCTTATTCCACCTGGGAAGCCCGGAAGAGAACACAACCAGCAGCGCGGTGCAAGTGACCGTGAGGAGCCAATGAAGGGGGAAGTGACTTCTGTGATTTCCCCGACGAGCGTTGTTGCATCCGATACGCCCTCACCGAGTGAGGGGCTGACGCCCGCACCCGGCTTCGAAGAACTGAACCCGAGGGAGCAGCTCACCCGCCATCTCGACTTCCTCGGACTGGGGGAGGACGGCACCGAGTTCGTCGTGGATCTGGCCCCCACGGAAGGTGGCGGGCATTGGATGAGGCTGGCGACAGTGCATCGGAACCTTGAAGCGACCGATACGGGCGTGTTCCTCGACGTGCAAGACGTCTTGATGACGAAGAAGAAGCGAGAGAACAACGATAAGCCCTCAAGCAAGCGAGAGGGCACCCACAATTGGCTGTTCGAGGCCGCGAGCATCGGCGCCAAGGAATACGGAAAAAAGAAATTTCAGGTGTATTTCAAACCGAACCAGTTCGTTGGGAAGGGGCACACCGTTGAAGCCGCAAACGTGCTGCGCACCCGCGCGTTCGTCGGTGAAAGCGACGGCGCGGGAGGCACGCTGCAGGAGCAGTGGGACAGGGCGATGGCCCTGGAGGTCCTCGGCCTGCGGTTCAACGCCTTGGTGGCTAGTGGCGGGAAGTCGCTGCATCACTTCATCCGGGCGCCGAAGGGTATGGCTGTGGGTTGGGAGCGCGATGAACGCATCAACAAAAAGCTGTGCGTTGCTATCAACGGCGATCCCAGAGTGATCAACCGGGATAGGTCGATGCGCCTGGCTGGCTTTGAGCGCCAGGGAGGCCGGCGGCAGGCACTACTCAAGGGCACGGCCGACGAGCTCTATGCGAGCCCCGAAGAGCTGGAAGCGACGCTTGATCGTGTGCTGCTGGAGCTCGGCGTCGCCGATTGGGCCGCCGCCTTCCAGGAACTTGGCGGCGCCGGCGAGGGGGATAAAACCCTTAGCAGCCTGACCCGCACCTCGGAGTGGGATCCGACCAAGAGCTGGCGGAGCGGCCCGAGCGCGCCCTGCCGGTGCTGCGGTCGTACGAAGAGCGAAATGTGCGAAGAGTGGATCTTCGAGGAGGAAGACGGCCCGACCCGGGCCGGCATTACCTGCTATGTCGGCGAAACGCACAAGCCATCGACGACCTGGGATCCTGTCGTGGCGAAATGGTTTGGGCGGGAGATACCGCTCGAGGTTGGCGACCTGACATTCCTGCTGGATGGGTCGCCTGTGCACTACCGCGGGCCCAGGCGGAACAGCTTGGGGGACTTCAAGGTTTTCCTGTTGGATCAGTCGGACCCGCCGAGGAAGCTGACCGAGGAGGAGTTCGAAAAAGAGGCCGGCGGGGGCTTGGTGCCGCCCGGCAGTGAGGTGATCGACGCGGAGGTGGTCGAGCCCGCGGCGGCGTGTGACAACGGCTCTGGGCTAGCGGCGAAGCCCCTGACCCGAAGGGATCTTGAAGAGTTCCCTCTGCTGATCGAAAAAGCTTTCAGCAAAGGGCCGGACAAGAAAGATGCTTTCTGGGCCACATTTAACGATGTGACATATCGCTGGAAAGACACCCACTACGAGATGATTTCTGACGAATTACTTAAGGGCACCACGAAAAATTACCGGTTGCGATCTCGGCTCGGCACTCCCGGGTAGACAAGGACATGAGTCTCATGGAACGGCTACGCATGGTTTCTATTTTT